>DATKWP010000219.1:0-8070 GCA_035529535.1 Anaerolineae bacterium
CCTGGCCTGAAGGTCCTCAGGCCCACACCACGTTGCACCTGCCCAACACCCTGCACCTCAGCATCGCGGCCTTCTTTGCCGATGAGAACCGTAACGACCTCTGGGACGAGCCCACCAGTGTGACGAATGAGATCACCCTGATGGCGGTGGACCTCCGGTTCCTGGATGAGGCCGGCCAGGACGTGGTCAGCCCCACGGTAGGCAGTAGTTGTGAGTTCACGGCGACCATCTATAGTGGGCAGACCTATCGGCTGTGGGCTTCCAGCGCAGACCATACGCGTGTCGTGTCTTTCACCTGGCCCGGGGGTGGGGAGGTCTACACGGTCACGCACCCAGCCCTGGGCCTGTGGCCGCTGACGCGAACCTACCTGCCGTCCGTTCTTCGGCATGGATGACGGGATCACTTGACGCAGGTGGTCGGAACGGGTAAAATTAGTCTGGAGGTGGTGTGAATGGTAAGGCGCAAGGCGCACTACCAATGGGACTCCGGATCCATTCATGCGCTGCGCAGGCATCTGGGACTGACCCAGCAGCAGATGTCCGATGAACTCGGCACGCGCCAGCAGACCATTAGCGAGTGGGAGACCGGGATGTACCGTCCCCGCGGCGGGATGAACCGGCTGCTCACGCTCATCGCCGAGCGGGCGGGCTTTGCGTACGAGACGGCGGTTAAAGAGGCGCCGCCCGAAGAAGGGTCGGAAGCATAGGGCTGGGCCTGAACCTTAAAGATTTCTTTTTGTCTTGACAAACTACACGTTCGCGTGTATAATGATGGATGTACTTTTGGGGGGAGCGCAGGCTCCCCTGGTTTTCGGACCGTGCTACACGTTATCGTGTGAAAGGAGCATCACCATGGGAACTTATGGTCTGGCAGGCGTGATTGAGGCCTGGGAGCGGGAGGAGTTGACGACCGAGCAGGCGATCGGTCAGATCCTGTTGCTGCTGCAAGAAATCGCGGAGCGACTGGCCCGCATCGAGCACCGCCTGGAGCGCACCATAGAGCGCGTGCGCCACCCAGGGTAAAAAGATAGACCCGGCCGAGGCCGGGTCTATCTTTTTGTGTCTGGCGAAGCGAGCGCATTTTACGCTTGCCCTGCTGGTGCGCGCAGCGTGCGGGCCTGCGCGCGTGCGCGCAACCGCGCCACGACGAACACGATGGCCCCCACTACCGATGCGATGGACAACAGCGACCCCAGTGCTGCCGCGCCGATCAGGGTGATCCGCCGCACCCGCTTCGTCAGCGCGATCTGGCGTCTGGCCTTGTCTATCAGGTCTTTGCCCAGGTTTTGCACGAAAGCCGCCGAAGGCTGTACCGGTGGCATGCTGTGCTGCAGCCGTTCGGCCAGTTCGAACAGCGGGGCCAGCCTGCTGCGCTCTTCGTTCGTCATGTGGACCTGTTGAATGGCCGCTGGCGAGCCTGTCAATCCGTCGGTGTGGGCTGCCAACACTTCGGTCATCCGTTTCTCATTCATTGCTTGTCCTCCACGTGGGCTCCTCCTGCCCACTTTCTACGCCGGTCAACTCCTCGCGCAACGTTACCAACGTCCGGTGATACAGTGACTTGATCGCCCCTTCTGTCCGCCCCATGACTTGTGCGATCTCTGCATTCTTCATCTGTTCCACGAATTTCAGGATGAGCAGTTGTTGCCGTTCTGGCGGCAACTGGCGCACGGCCTCGAGCAGCAGGGCCTGGTTCTCGTGCTCTTCCGCCAATGCCGCAGGCTCTTCCGACGCCAACACGCGCATCACCAGGTCGTCCAGTGAGATGATCTGCCGCCGGCTGGTGTCTCGGTGCCAGTTCACTACTACGTTGTGTGCAATGCGATAGAGGTACGCGGAGAACGGCGCTCCCCGATCCACGTAGTACGAGATGTGCTGCATCGCCCGGTAAAATGTACGTGCTGTCAGGTCTTCCGCATCCTGGTGGCTGCCTGTCCGGTAATAGGTATAGTTGTAAATACGGCCGACGTATCGCTCGTACAGAATCCCAAATGCCTCTGGGTCTACTTTCGTCCGGGCGATGAGCACTGAATCGCTCTCTTCGTGCATAGCACACTCTCCCTGCTATCACCTGTGCGGGCGAGCGGCGGCACCCATACATGAAAACACCGCCACCCGCTCTCGGTTGCGCTACCTCGTCGTGATTCCGTCTCAGTATAGCAGAGGAATGGCCACTGTCAATTCGACGGGCCTCCCCTGCCGCGCCAGCGTCCACCTTGTCATTCTGGCCTTTTCGTGCTACACTTTTGGGCTACCCATACCGCACGCACGGGCAAGCAAGGAGAACGCTCTTGTTGCCTGGTATAGACTCATCGCGAGGGAGGCCTATGCACAAGCGTATACTGGCCGTGGCAACGGCATTGGTGATGATTCCGCTCATTGTGAGTGCTCCGGGTTGGGCGGCACCGCGTCCTCAGGCGCGGTCGGTCGTCACGTACCCGACGAATGGCATGACCATCAGCGGGGCGGTACAGATTACCGGTATAGCCACTCACCCCAACATGCTCTGGTATCAGGTGGACTATGCGCCTGGCCCGGAGCCTACGGGTGGATCGCAATGGACGACTTTGGCCCACGTGGAGAACGTGCAAGTCGAAAACGGCGTCCTGGCTGTCTGGGACACTACCAGCCTACCTGATGGACTGTACTGCCTGGCTTTGACGGTCAGCGGGCAAAATGATTCGCTCTACTATCAGCAGTTCGTCACGTACTTGACGATCAGCAACGCCCAGGCTGCGACGCCCACGCCGCAGCCCTCCACGCCGGAACCGCTGCCCACGGCCGTCGTCGGCCCGACGCCTACACCGGCTTCCGTTGAACAGCCCGCCACTCCCACGCCACGTCCCTCCCCCACACCCCAGGGTGGGGCGGCCGAGGAGACGGCTACTCCTTCCGCTGGAGAGAAGGGAGGGTTCAGTATACCACTGCAGGCCACGGAACTGCGCTCCGCCTTTTGCACCGGTGGGTTGGTCGCCGTGATGTTATTCCTGCTCGGGGGCTGTTACCTGCTGGCGAAAGCGGTTGTGCGCTGGTTCTTGCGCGAGCAGTACATACATCGCCCCCCGAAGTGATTCCTTGCGGACTCTTGACGCTGGTCTCAGGATATAACGATAACCGTGACGACCTATCTCATCGTGGGGCTGGGTAACCCGGGCCTGCAATATGCCCCCAACCGGCACAACGTCGGGTTTCATTGCGTCGGGCGGCTGGCCACAGACCTGGGCGTGACTTTCGACAAGCGGCAGAAGAAAGCCCGCGTCGCCCTGGGCACACTCGGTGAGCGACGAATCATTCTGGCCAAGCCCCAGACCTTCATGAACGAGAGCGGGCTGGCGGTCGCGCCGCTGGCCCGCTTCTACCAGGTACCCCTGGAGCATTTGCTGGTGGTCTATGATGACCTTGACCTGCCCCTGGGTACACTCCGCCTGCGGCCGGAAGGAGGAAGCAGCGGGCACAAAGGGATGCGCTCGATTATCGAGCACCTGGGGACCCAGAGTTTTCCGCGCCTGCGCTTTGGCATCGGCCGGCCCCCCGGACGCATGGACCCGGCCGCCTACGTGTTGCAGGATTTCTCGGCCGACGAGGAGCCGCTACAGGAGGAGACGGTGGCGCGGGCGGCGACTGCCATCCAGACCTGGCTGCGTGAGGGTATCGAGGTGGCGATGGAGCGGTACAATCGCCACCCAGGAGAAGCATAATATATGGATGTCTCTGGACTCTTGGCCTGGTTCAATGCCTTGGAACCTTACCGGACCCTGCGGACAGATCTCGAAAGCGGTGAGATGCCGTCGTCGCTGGGGCTGTTGCGTGCTGTCCGGCCTGCCCTCCTGGCTGCGCTGGCCTGTGATCTCAAACGCCCGCTGCTGGTCATCGCTGGCTCGGTGGAGCGCGCCAAGGGGCTGGCTTCCTCCATGCGGGATTGGTCCCCTGCGCCCGAGTGTATCTGGCACTTTCCGGAGCCACTGGCTCTTTTCTATGAGCGCGTTCCCTGGACCGACGAGGTGATCGCGGGCCGCTTGCGCGTGATTTCGACACTATACGCACGCCGCCCTCCAAACCCTGCTTCTTCCCGCTGCGAGGTGGAAGAGAAGCAAGGGCTGATCGTCTTTACCTCCGCTCGCGCGCTGATGCAGCGCACGCTGCCGCTGCACCAGTTCCGCGCCGCCATCCGTGAACTCCACGCGGGCGAGGTCCTCGACCTGGAACAGACCTTGAGCCGCTGGATGGGGGCGGGCTATGAGCCCACCAGCGTCGTCGAATCCCCTGGCCAATTCAGCCACCGGGGTGGCATCCTCGATATCTTCCCCCCGGCTGCCCCGACGCCCGTGCGCATCGAACTCTTTGGCAGCCAGATCGAGTCGCTCCGCTGTTTCGACCCGGCTACACAGCGTTCGCAGGAGCGGGTCGAGAGCGTCACCATCACTCCGGCCCGCGAACCGCTCCCCCGTCACGGCCCGCGTATCGCCGACCACGTGGCTGCCCAGTTGGCCTCTGACCAGCCGGCGGACGTGCGTGCCGAATTGGAAGCCCATCACCAGGGCCTGCTGGCCGCTGCGCCGTTCCCAGGGCTGGAGTTTTACTTGCCCTACTTGTACACAGAGTCTGCCACGCTCCTGGACTACCTCCCCTCCGAGGCCCTGTTGGTCGTGGACGACTCCCAGGAACTCTCTGATGTCTGGGCTGGGCTGGAGGAGGAGGCTGTGAACCTGCGGGCCACTGCTGAGGAGGCCGGAGCGCTCCCGCCCGATTACCCGCTCCCCTACGTCACCTGGGACGAATGGTCAGAGCAATTGGCCGACCGGGCGGCGCTTGCGCTCGGCCATGGCGAGGAGGGGGCGGTTTCCAGGCTGGCGGATTGTTTTGCCCCCGGCCCCCATTTTGGTGGCCAACTCAGGCCTGTGCTGGAGCACATCCATACGGCGCAGACTACAGGTGCCCAGGTGGTGGTCGTCAGCCAGCAGGCTCGCCGCCTGGCCGAACTGTGGGGCGAGGAGCACGAGTATCTCCCGTCGGTCGAAGAACTGCGCCAGCCGCCTCAGGCCCCCCTGAGCTTCGTCCGCGGCCCCCTCGCCGAGGGCTGGATTCTGAAGGTCAGGGATCAGGGATCAGGGATCGGGGATCGGGAGGACATCCCTGACCACTATTCCCTGGTCACCGATCACGATTCACTGGTTCCTGATCACTATTTCCCGCTCACTATTCACCTCCTCACCGACGCAGAGATCTTTGGCTGGCGGCGACCGGAGCCCCGGCGCCCTGCCCATCGCCGCAAGGCCGCTCCCGAATCCTATTTCTCCGACCTCACCCCCGGCGACTTTGTCGTCCACGTCGAGTACGGCATCGGTATCTTCCGAGGGCTGGTCACGCGGACGATCGAGGGAGTCGAGCGCGAGTACCTGATGGTGGAGTACGAGGGGGATGATCGCCTCTACGTCCCGATCCATCAGGCCGACCGGCTCAGCCGGTACATCGGGGCCGAAGACCACCCGCCGCACCTCAATCGTCTGGGCACCACCGATTGGGATGTCATCAAGGCGCGGGCCAAACAGGCCGCTCAGGACGTGGCCCGCGAGCTCCTGGAACTCTATGCCGCGCGCCAGTTGGCCGCCGGGTATGCCTTTGGCCAGGACACGCCGTGGCAGGCGGAACTGGAGGCCGCGTTCCCTTACTTTGAGACCGAGGACCAATTGCGGGCGATCACCGATGTCAAGGCCGACATGGAGAAGCCCAAGCCGATGGACCGGCTCATCTGTGGCGACGTCGGCTACGGCAAGACCGAGGTAGCGCTGCGGGCAGCCTTCAAAGCGGTGGTAGACGGCAAACAGGTCGCCGTCCTGGTGCCGACCACGGTGCTCGCCCAACAGCACTATGCCACCTTCCGCCAGCGGCTGGCCCCCTTCCCGGTTGAAGTGGAGATGCTCTCCCGCTTCCGCTCCCCTGCCGCACAGCGGGCGATCCTGGAAAAGCTGGCCGCCGACCAGGTGGACATCGTCGTCGGTACTCACCGGCTGTTGCAGAAGGACGTCGCCTTCGCCGACCTGGGGCTCCTGATCATTGACGAGGAGCAGCGCTTCGGGGTCACCCACAAGGAGCGGCTCAAGCGCATGCGCACCGAGGTGGATGTGCTGACGCTGACCGCCACTCCCATCCCGCGCACGATGTACCTATCGCTCACCGGTGTGCGCGACATCAGCACGATTGACACGCCGCCCGAAGAGCGGCTGGCCCCTACCAGTTACGTAGGCGAGTACGATCCCCAACTGGTCCGGCGAGCCATCCTGCGCGAACTGGAGCGGGATGGGCAGGTCTTTTACGTCCATAACCGCGTTCAAACGATTGGGGCGGTGCACCGGCGGCTGCAGCAACTGGTGCCCGAGGCGACCTTTGCCGTAGGCCACGGCCAGATGCGGGAGGCCGACCTGGAGCGGGTGATGCTACGTTTCGTCGCTGGCGAGATTGACGTACTGGTCTGTACCAGCATCATCGAGAGCGGCCTGGATATTCCGAACGCCAACACGCTCATCATCGAGCACGCGGAGAACTTTGGCCTGGCACAACTCCACCAGTTACGGGGGCGCGTAGGGCGGGGTGCACAGCGGGCCTACGCCTACTTTTTCCACGGCCGCCTGTCTCGCCTGACGTCCGAGGCGCGCCAGCGGCTGGATACCATCCGCGAGGCCTCCGAACTGGGCGCTGGCTACACCATCGCCATGAAAGACCTGGAGATCCGCGGCGCTGGCGACATCCTGGGCACCCGCCAATCGGGCCACATCGCCGCTGTGGGGTTCGACCTGTACACCCGGCTGTTGACGCGGGCGGTGCAGGAGTTGAAGGCCCGGCGCGAGGGCCTGCCCCCGCTCCCGGAACCGCTGGGGAGCATTCGCATTGACCTGCCCATTCCGGTCAAGTTGCCCGAGGACTACCTTCCCGACGTGCGCCTGCGCCTGCAACTGTACCGCCGCCTGGCCGAATTGGAGTCCATGGTGCAGATGGACGAGATGGAGCAGGAGTTGGCCGACCGCTTCGGGCCGCTGCCCGACCCGGCGCGGAACCTGATGTACCAGTTGCGGCTGAAGGCGCTGGCCCGTGACGCCGGGATCGAGACCATCGCCGTCGAAAATGGCCGGCTGCTGTTGCGGCCGGGTGGGGCGAACGTCGTCGAGCGGGAGAAACTGCAGCGAACGCTGGGGGAACAAGCGATCGTGGGCCGCCGCGAAATCTGGATGTCGCTGGAGCGTGACTGGCGCGAGAGGCTGGTGGACGTGCTCAAGGAAATCGCCCGCATCGCCGGCTGACCGGCATGCCTGTCCGCTTCCGCCGGCCGTTCTCGCCAGACACTCTCATCAGACGCTCTCGCCGGACGCTCTCACCAGACGCTCTCGCCGGACGCTCTCACCAGATGCTTTCGCCGGACGCTCTCACCAGATGCTTTCGCCGGACAACAGTCCGGCGATCTCTGCCAGGAAGACTGTCGTCAGATTCGCGACGAATCGCCGCAACAGCTTTGGAGACCAGAGGGGTCAATATGCCGGTTGACGGGGGGCACAGAAGAGAGTATACTGAGAAGTCGAGCGGTGTCGTGTTCGGGCATGTTCTTGGGGCTGTGCTGTCGATGATGCGGCATTTCGGTGAGCATCGGGAGGCTGTTGATGGAGGATGAGCAATGACAGATGTGTTGATATGTCTGGAAACATTGCTCCGTGAGACCCGGAAACCCGAAGCCGAGTTGCTGACCCTGGCCTTTCAGACAGGTGTGCGGCAATTATGGCGAGAACGCATCTTGGGCCGTTACCTGCGCGGCGAAATCACTCGCGATGAAACGGTCGAGACTGTTGGTATTGACTGGGTGGAGTTGGCCGAACGCCAGCACGAGGCGATGATGGAGGACCTGGCGTGGGCGTTAGATCTGGAGGACAAGCGATGAGATTCAAAGTAGTATTGGAGCCCAGTGACGAAGGAGGATACACTGTCTACGTCCCCTCGCTCCCTGGTTGTATCAGCGAGGGGGAGACGCTTGACGAGGCGTTGGCGAATATCCAGGAGGCTATTGAGCTCTATCTGGAGCCCGTG
>DATKWP010000220.1:0-20739 GCA_035529535.1 Anaerolineae bacterium
TGCACGGCGGCCCACACCAGGATCAGCGGAAACGTCATGTGCATCTTGACTTCGATGCCACGTACGGTGAACAGTTTGATACCCGTCATGTTGCTCCTTTCCCAGAACGTACCATGGTACCCCTTGAGATTCAGACCAGTCCTTCTTGTGTCTCTTGCACCACCTGGTCTACCACAGCCCGCAAGTCGCCCGTGCGGCGGTAGACGGCCAGTTGGCGATCGGCGCTGGTACCCTGGCTCACGATGGTGCAGGCGTATTCGGCGTCTGTGCGGCTCCCCAGTTCGTCCACCACGTCGTCCACCCACCCCAGTACCTCTTCGACCAGGGCCGGGACCGGCACTTCCCTGACTTTATCAAAGTCAATCAGTTTCCCCTCGAGGCCGTAGCGCACCGCTCGCCACTTGTTTTCGTCGAGCAGGTGCTTGCGGTAGGTGTGCCAGGGCTGGTTGGCCTGCTGCAACTGCACCAGTTTGGCGACGATGGCCTGGACCAGCGCCGCAATGCACAGGGTCTCGTCTATGCGCGTGCACATGTCGGGGATGCGCACCTCCAGCGTGGGGAAGCGCTCGCTGGGACGCACGTCCCACCAGACGTGGGTCAGCTCGGCGAGAGAGCCGGTGGCCAGCAGCATGTCCACGTAAGCGCGGTATTCGGCGTAGGAACTGAAGCGTGGCGGGGTGCCGGTGCGGGGCAGGCTCCCGAACAGGACGCTGCGGTAGGACTTTAATCCGGTGTCGCGCCCGTGCCAGAAGGGAGAACTGGTCGAGAGGGCCAGCACCAACGGCAGGAAGTAGCGCATCTGCCCCATCACCTCGATGAGCAATTCCCGGTCCTCAAGGCCGACGTGGACGTGGGTGCCAAAGATCAGCAGCCGCCGGCCCACATCTTGCAGGAAACGGGCCAATTCGGGGTAGCGGCCGAAGGGAGAGACCTCCTGGCGTGCCCAGGAGGAGAAGGGGTGTGTGCCTGCGGCCGCCACCCATAACCTCTCCTCCTCTGCCACCTCCAGGATCGAGCGCCGCATGCGGGCCACTTCCCGGCGCGCTTCCTGGACGTTGTGGCAGATGCGGGTGCCGGCCTCCACCTGGGATTGCAGAAACTCGGGGTGGATCTGGTCGGCCAGCACCGTCTGCCCCCGCTCGAGAAATCGCTGCACGTACGAGCGCAGTTCCCGCGTGGCGGGGTCAATGATCTGGTATTCCTCCTCGATACCGATGGTGAGCGGATGGTTGGGCATATATTCACATTATATCACAAGGTGGGTTACTCCAAAACTGGCCAATGTGCAAATTAATATGGTTAAGATTGTATTATGTGCTTGAGGCAATTGAGGACAGGCGGAGGGTAAGCAAGCGAAAGACAAGTACAGCTTGTCTGCTTGTGTGGTTCGGCCATTATACAAGGTTATTTTAGCACGAAAGTTCTATTACGTCAAGCCTGGGCGTGTGCTCCGGGCGGTTTTGCTTCACAGCGGTTTTGGCGTATACTGGAGGGCAGGCCAAATACGCGACAGAGGAGGGATTGGGGTGTCTGTGCAAGAAACTGCTCTCTACGGTGACCTGGTGCTGGCGTTGCGCGACTATGCTGCCGGGCGACTGGCTCCTCTCGGCTTTGGTGGCAACGTGGATGATGCCCGCGCCCACCTGGACGAGTTCATCCGGTCCTGGTTTTTCACGCCCCAGGAGGAACTTTACGGCTCTGCACCGCGCGAGGTGATCTGGCGTGAGCAATTAGGCGAGCCAAACCCGGTACCCAGGGAATATGCTGCCCAGTTGTTCGACGACGACTGCCCTATATGCCAGGCCATGCGCCAGGAGATCGAGAACGCCGAGAGCGACGAGGCGCACGGTCACCATTGGACCTACTGCCCTGACTCTTGCCTGCTCGACGTCTACGACCCGCAGGGGAGTGAGGAACGATGGGCCAAGAAGTTCGCTGATATGGAGGCGGCGCGGGAGGAGCGAGAGCAAGGGCAACCCCCCGCGCTGGATTACGCTCCGCCGCCGGTCCCAGCGCCCGCGCTCGACCCGGAGACGTTTCTCTCAGTGCTGCGCCGGCCCTGGCTTGATCCTGCGTTGCATCAGGCCGCGCAGAAACTGGCGGAGCGCTGCGACGTCCCGTTGCCTCCTGCGCCACTGCGCGATCCCTACCGGCGGATTAGCCGGGACGAGGCGGTCTCGCTCGTGGCGGGGCTGCACCAGCAGGGCGTAGAAGTCCAGGCGCTGTTGGGGCAGATCGAGGCATGGCCGTACCAGAACGTGGCGTTGGACTGGCTGAGCGAGCCCGAGCGGAACGCGGCGTTCATGTGCCAGGCGATGGAGACCGGGATTGACCCGGACGATGAGAACGAACTGGCCCGTTTTCGCCACCATCGCGATTTCATCTTCGCGCTGGCCTGCCTGATACCGCCCGGTGCTCGGCTGTGGCTGAGCGGATGGCTGGAGGCGGTGGCGCACGGGGCGATGCTGCAGGGGGATGGGGGTGGGTGAAATGGCAGGTTTCAAGTATGGACCGGCGCTGAGGGGATGGGACGATGAGAAGGTCTACTTTACGGACGAGGCGGGTAAGACGTGGTGCGTAAGCGACCATCCTGAGTTGGTGGCCCGGCTGATGGATATCTGTCGGGACTATTTCGCGCAAAGGGTAGATGCTCGCAGTCATGTCGAGGAAAGAGTATCCACAAGCAATCGCTAACTGGCCTGTGGAAGAACGTCCACGAGAAAAGTTGCTCCTAAATGGAAGGGACGAGTGGTTGCGCGGCAAGTATGAGGAGGCAAGCCGATGTCTGAAGAATTGATTGGCGAGATGGATGATGTGAAATTCGAACAAATGGTGGAGGCATTTATCGAGCGGCCGGCGGGACCGGACGATCGAGTCCCGGCCGAACTGATCTTTGCCATGCTGGACAAAGCTGAGCAGCCTGAACGCGCCCTGGGCCTGGAAAGTACGCTCGAGGGCGACCGGCTGGTGCTATCGGCACCTCCTGGTACAGCCGTGCCACCCAATATCCGCGAGGTTGAGGTGAACCTGCCCGGCGTGCGGGTGATTGTCAGCCTGACACCCGCTACGTCCTGACCCCCTGAGTTTGGGAACGAATCGGGAACGATTCCGAGGTGGCCAATGGAAGCGACTATGGTGTCTGACGTCACAATGCGGCGCCGTATTCCCATGCGGGCCATCCGCGCCGTGGCGAAGCGAATCGCCGCCAAATTCCAGCCGGAGAAAATCATTAGAAGGAGGCCAATATGAAGGACCTGATCGCGATTGTGACCGATTCCAGTTGCGACCTGCCGCGACGGCTGGTCGAGCGCCTCAAGATCATGGTTGCGCCGCTCATCGTCCGGTTTGGGGCGGAGGTGTACGAGGATGGCCAGTTGTCCCCGGACGAGTTCTGGCACAAGGCGGGGACCGTCCATCCCCAAACCTCTCAGCCCTCCATCGGTACGTTCGAGGACCTCTTCGAACGCCTGGTCGCCCAGGGCAAGCAGGTGCTGTGCCTGACGGTCACCGGCAAGCACAGCGGCACGTTCAACGTGGCCTCTCTGGCGGCCCAGCGCTTCGGCGAGGCGGTCCAGGTCTTCGATTCCATGTCGGTTTCGCTGGGCCTGGGGCTGCAGGCGCTGGTGGCGGCGCAGGCCGCGCGCGCCGGGCGCTCGATGCAGGACATTCTGGCCCTGTTGGAGGACATGCGGGCACGGGTGAGCGTGACCATCGTGCTGGACACGCTGGAGAACCTGCGGCGCGGGGGACGGGCCGACCGTTTCATGCCCATCGTGGACCGTATGACGCGGGCGCTCAATATCAAGCCTGTGATCAACATCGTGGAGGGCCAACTCAGGCTGATGACTGCGGCGCGCTCGTTTCAGGGCGGGCTGCGGCGCGCGCTGGATTCTGTCGAGCGCCTGGCGCCGCTGGAATACCTGGCGGTGGCCCACACGCGCCGCCAGGAGATGGCCGAGCAAGTGGCCGACTGGCTGGCGGAGCACGTCGCTTTTCCCCGGGAGCACATCTGGGTGTGCGAGACCGGGGCGGTGCTCGCCTGCCACGCCGGGCCGGGCGTGGTCGGCGTCCTGGCCGTGTCGGCCAGGTAGTGGAAACCGAGTCAGGAGGGTTACGTCACCGGGAGGGCGAGGTAGACAATCCAGGAGGACGCTATGCCGCGGGAAACGTTTGAGCGCGAACTGCAGCGCTTGCAGGGCGAGATGCTGGCACTGGGGAGCATGGTGGAACAGGCGATCGCCGAGTCGGTGGAGGTACTCAAGCGGCGGGACATGGAGGGCTCCCGGCGCTTGATCGCCCAGGATCGCCAGATCAACGAGAAGCGCTTTGCCATCGAGGGGGACACGCTGGTCCTCATCGCCACTCAGCAACCAATGGCAGGCGACCTGCGCACTCTGGCCGCCGTGTTGGAAATCGCTACGGAACTGGAGCGGATCGGGGACTATGCCAAGGGCATCGCCAAGATCAACCTGATGATCGGCGAGGGGCCCTTGCTCAAGCCGCTGGTGGATATTCCGCTCATGGCGGAAAAGGCGTGCTCCATGCTCCACCGGGCGCTGGATGCCTTCGTGCGGCAAGACGTGGCCCTGGCCCGTGCGATACCGGTCGAGGATGACCAGGTGGACGCCCTGTACAACCAGGTCTATCGGGAGTTACTCACTTTCATCATGGCCGACCCCCGCAACATGGATCAGGCCAACTACTTGCTGTGGGCTGCCCACAACCTGGAGCGGGCCGCCGACCGCGTGACCAACATCTGCGAGCGCGTCATCTTTACCGCGACGGGAGAGATGATTGAGATGGACGTGGAAGACTCAGGTGTTGAGGGTGTCTCATAGGCGAGAAACGGGAAATCATCAAAGGTGAGTCAACCCAGCGTTACCCGCCGCTCGCATCCCCTGAGCAGCCGGCGGATGTTGGGGCGCAGCGCCCACAGCGTCAACACCGACGTGCCCACCCCGTGGATCATGTAGGCCCACGAGGCGTTGGCCAGCCACGCCCACAGTGCGAGCGTGACCGGTAAGAGCAGCGCGACGGTGATGGACCCCAACGAGGCGTAGCGTGTGCCCACGATCACGGCCGCACACACTACGATCAGGATGACCCCGCTGGTTGGCCACAGGCCGATGGCCGCTCCGACGGTGGTCGCGGTGCCGGCCCCTCCCTTGAAGCCGGTCGAGAGCGGGTAGTTGTGGCCGACCACGGCCAGCAGGCCGGCCACCGCCTCGACGACCGGTGTCCCCACCAGGGTGCGCGCCAGCCACACCGCCAGGAACCCTTTCGCCCCATCGCCCAGTATGGTCAGCAAGGCTGCCCACAGGCCGGCGGCCCGCAGGACGTTGGTGCCGCCGGTGCGCCCACTGCCGATCTGCCGCACGTCCTGGCCCGTGATGGCGCGCACGAGCAGCAGCCCGACCGGAATCGAGCCCAAGAGGTAACTGCTTGCGATGGCAATGATGCCTGGAAAAGCCACGTGCCTGTCTCCTTGACCGTGATGTGATGCAGGCTAAAACACGCCCAGCCCTGCCAGGTTACGCCTGCTGTTTGACAGATTCTTTCCACTATGGTATGATTAGAAACCGAATTTTAGCACTCTCACCCTGAGAGTGCTAAAATGAGGCAGCAAAATGGACCAACTGACCCATCGCCAACAGATGATCTTGGGCCTGGTCGTGCGGGAGTACGTGAAAACCGCCTTCCCGGTCAGTTCCCGTGGGCTGGTCGAGAACTACGGCCTGCGGGTGAGCACGGCTACCGTGCGCAATGCACTGGCCTACCTGGAGGAATTGGGCTACCTGACCCATCCCCACACCTCCGCCGGGCGCATCCCCACGTATAAGGGCTATCGCCACTTCGTCGAGCAAATCCTGGAAGAGGTAGAGTTGCCCTTGCACGAGCGCCGCACGATCGCGCACCAGTTTCACCAGGCGCGGCGAGATTTCGAGCAGTGGATGCCCCTGGCTGCTTCTATCCTGGCCCGCACGGCGCACGGGGCGGCGTTGGTGACCGTACCCCAGGCCACCCTGTCGTACTACAAGCACCTGCAACTCATCTCCACTCAGGGGCGCATGGTGCTGCTCGTGTTGGTCCTGCGCGGCGGGATGGTCAAGCAGCAGGTGCTGACGCTGGCCGAGCCGTTCACGCAGGAAGCCCTCAACGAGGCCAGTGACCGGCTCAACCAACTCTGTAATGGGCTGGTGGCCGATGAGATTGCTGCCCGCCTGGGGACTTTGCCTCTCCTGGAGGCGGACATTGCCAGGCTCGTGGTGGATATCATGCGTCGTACCGACGCCCAGACCGCCGGCGCCGTCTACCGGGACGGGCTGACCGAGGTGTTGCAGCAGCCCGAGTTCGCCGAGGGAGAAGGGGCCCAGGGGTTGGTGCGAGTCGTGGAGGAGCACAGTTTTCTCGAGGCGGTGTTGTCCGACGCGCTCAGCCCAGAGATCGGCAGCGTGCGGGTGTTGATCGGCGGCGAAGGTCAGTGGGACGAACTGCGGGCTTGCAGCCTGGTGTTGGGGCGCTACGGCGTGGCGGACTATGCGACCGGCGCGCTGGGCATCGTGGGGCCTACCCGCATGTTGTACGGCCGGGCCATCTCGGCGGTGCGCTTTGTCGCCGGGCTGCTCTCTGACCTGGTCTATGACATGTATGCAGAATAGCCAGCAAATCGGCAAATCGGCAAATCAGCAAATCAGCGAATCTCGAATCTCAATCACTTGGCATGAAGGAGGTCAAGGTGGCACAGGAAAAGGACCCTGAAGCCCAAGTGGAGGCTGTGGCGTCTGGAGAGGAACAAATCGAGCGAGCAGAGGCAGAAGGATCGGCTATAGAGGAAGCGGTCACGGTTGAGGAGGTGCCGGCAGAGGTACCTGAGCAACAGCCAGAACTGGAGGCAGTGCGGGAAAAGTTGGCGCAGGCCGAGGTCCGGGCCGCCGAGTACCTGGACGGCTGGCAGCGGGCCCAGGCGGAGTTTTCTAACTACCGGAAGCGGCAGGAGGCAGAGCGAGCGCAGACGACGGCGTTCGCCAACGCGACGTTGTTGCGCAAATTGCTGCCCATCGTGGATGACTTACAGCGGGCGCTCGCGATCCTGCCTGCCAGCCTGAGCCAAATGACCTGGTGCGAGGGGGTCTTTTTGATCAAGCGCAAACTGGACCTCGTTCTCGAATCTGAGGGGGTCAAGCCCATCGAGACCGGGGGTAAGATGTTCGATCCCTTTTATCATGAGGCTGTGATGGTCGAAGAGGTCTCGGGTTACGAAGAGGGGCAGATCGTTGAAGAGGTGCAACGAGGCTACATGCTCGGCGAACGCGTGCTGCGGCCCGCTTTGGTGCGGGTGGCCAGGGCGCCGGCTCCGCAACCTGAGCAAGTACCTGACACCGCAGAGCACGAGGCTAAGGAGTAGTGGAATATGGGCAAAATCATCGGTATTGACCTGGGCACGACCAACTCGGTCTGCGCCGTGATGGAAGGGGGCGAGCCTACGGTCATCCCCAGCGCCGAGGGAGGACGATTGTTCCCCTCGGTCGTGGCCGTCAATCCCAGTACGAGCGAGCGGATGGTCGGGCAGATCGCCAAGCGCCAGGCGGTCATCAACCCCCAGAATACTGTCTTCTCGATCAAGCGCTTCATGGGCCGCAAGTTCGAGGACCCACAGGTGCAGCGGGCGCTGAACGCAGTCCCGTACAGGGTCACCGGGGCCCCCAACGGGGACGTGCGGGTGTGGATGGGAGACAAGGAGTACAGTCCACCGGAGGTTTCGGCCATGATCCTGCAAAAGATCAAGGCCGATGCCGAAGCCTACCTGGGTGAGCCGATCACCCAGGCGGTCATCACCGTGCCGGCCTACTTTAACGACAGCCAGCGCCAGGCGACCAAGGATGCTGGACGGATCGCCGGGTTGGAAGTGCTGCGCATCATCAACGAGCCGACCGCCTCCAGCCTGGCCTACGGCCTCGACAGGAAGAAGGATGAGACGATCGCCGTGTTCGACCTGGGCGGCGGCACCTTCGATATCTCCATTCTCGACGTCGGCGACGGCGTCTTCGAAGTGCGCTCGACCAACGGCGACACCTTCCTGGGAGGGGACGACTGGGACCGGCGTGTCATTGACTGGGTGGCCGATGAATTCAGGAAGGAGCAGGGGATTGACCTGCGCGAGGATCGCCAGGCCTTGCAGCGGCTGAGGGAAGCAGGCGAGAAGGCCAAGATCGAGCTCTCGACCGTGATGGAGACAGAGATCAACCTGCCCTTTATCACTGCCGATGCGAGCGGCCCCAAGCACCTGCAGATGAAACTCACGCGGGCCAAGTTGGAGCAATTGACCGAAGATCTGATCGAGCGCACCGTCGAGCCCTGCCGGCAGGCGCTGGCCGACGCCAGGGTGCAGCCTGCTGAAATTGACGAGGTCATCCTGGTGGGTGGCATGACCCGCATGCCGGCTGTCCAGCGCATAGTCGCCGGGTTCTTCGGCAAGGAGCCTCACAAGGGCGTCAACCCGGACGAAGTGGTGGGCCTGGGGGCTTCGATCCAGGCCGGCGTCCTGGGTGGCGAGGTCAAGGACGTGCTCTTGCTCGACGTAACCCCGCTGACGCTGAGCATCGAGACGCTCGGCGGCGTGGCCACCTCGCTCATCGAGCGCAATACCACCATCCCCACGCGCAAAGGCCAGATCTTTTCCACCGCTACCGACGGCCAGATGCAGGTCGAGATCCACGTCGTGCAGGGAGAGCGGCCCATGGCGGCCGACAACAAGAGTCTGGGCAAATTCATCCTGGATGGCATCCCGCCCGCGCCGCGCGGGATTCCGCAGATCGAGGTCACCTTCGACATTGACGCCAACGGCATCCTCAAGGCCTCCGCCCAGGATAAAGCCACCGGGCGCGCGCAGTCCATGCAGATCATTCCTTCCAGCGGCCTCGCCGACTCTGAGGTCGAGCGCATGGTCCGGGAGGCCGAGCAGCACCGTGACCAGGACCAGCGGAAAAAGGAAGAAGTGGAGACCCGCAACGCCGCCGATGCTGCTGCCTACACCGCCGACAAGTTCCTGCGAGAGCAGGGGGACAAGGTGTCCGGTCCCCTGCGCTCCGAGACGGAGGCCAAAATCACTGCGCTCAAGGAGGCCCTCCAGGGCAGTGACGTCGCCGCGATCCGCCGCCACGTGGACGCCTTGAACCAGGCCATGCAGCAGGTGGGAGCGGCCATGTACCAGCAGGCCGGCCCCAGCGAGTCTCCACCGCCAGGGGGTGAACCCCCCGAGGGCGGCGAAGAGGACGTGGTCGAAGGGGAATTCAGCGAAGGGTAAATGGCAACCAAGCGGGACTATTACGAGGTGCTGGGCGTCGGGCGCTCGGCCTCCAAGGAAGAGATCAAAAAGGTTTACCGGCAACTGGCGCGCCAATACCACCCAGACGTCAACCACGCGCCCGATGCTGAGACACGCTTCAAGGAGATCAACGAGGCGTACGAGGTGCTCTCGGATGCTGAGAAGCGGACCACGTACGACCGCTTCGGCCACGTCGGGCCTGGTGGATTGGGCTTTGGTGGCTTCGACTTCGGCTTCCGCGATCCTTTCGAGATTTTCGAGGAGGTGTTTGGGCGGGGGTTTGGATTCCGTACCTCTACCCGGCGGGGACCGCGGCGTGGGGCCGACCTGCGCTACGACTTGCACCTGACGTTCGAGGAAGCGGCCTTTGGGTGCGAAAAAGAGATCGAGGCCATGCGCTACGAGCCGTGTCCTGCATGCAACGGCAGCGGGGCGGAACCGGGTACCTCGGCGGTCCGCTGCTCAAAATGCAACGGCAGCGGCCAGGTGCGGCAGGTGCAGCGTTCGATCCTCGGTTCCTTCGTCAGCGTCACCACCTGTCCTGCTTGCCACGGTGAGGGGGAGACGATCGCGCTCCCGTGTTCCCGGTGCAGCGGTCAGAGGCAGGTCTACGTCTCCCGCAAGTTGTCCGTTACCATCCCGGCTGGCGTGGATAGCGGCACCCAGATCCGCCTGGCGGGTGAAGGGGAGGTCGGGGAACGGGGCGGCCCTCCTGGCAACCTCTACGTCGTGTTGGACGTGGAACCCCATCCCGTCTTCCAGCGGCGCGGCGACGACATCCTGGTCGCCTTGCAGGTCAACGTGGCCCAGGCCACGTTGGGGGCGCAGGTGAAGGTGCCCACCCTGGAGGGGGAAGAGGAAATTTCCATTCCGGCCGGGACCCAAGGCGGCACCATCTTGCGCATGCGCAAGATGGGGGTACCCCACTTGCGACAAGATGGCCGGGGTGACGAACTGGTGATGGTGCGGGTCGCCGTGCCGACCAAACTGTCCCGCGAACAGAAGACTCTGTTCCAGGAACTGGCCAAGACGTTGGACCCGGAAGCCGTCTGGCAAGACAAGCGCAGTTTCGTAGACGACCTGCGCGAGTTATTCGGCCTGTAAATGGGATGGCTCGAAGTTAGTGTCCTGGTAGAGGCTGAGGTCGCGGAGGCCGTGGCCGAAGTCCTCTCCCGTTATGCGCAGCGGGGAGTGGCCATCGAAGCCGGGCCCGCGGGTTGGAGTGCGGGCCCGGTCTCCGTCAAGGCCTACCTGCCCGCCGACGATGCACTGCAGGCCACCAGGCGCCAGGTCGAGGAGGCCCTGTGGCACCTGGGTCAGATCCGGCCCATCCCTGCTCCCACCTTTCGACCCGTCGCTGAGACGGACTGGGTGGAGGCGTGGAAAGAGCGGCTGAACGTCCTGCACGTGGGCCGGCACATCGTCATCCGTCCCTCGTGGCGGGAATACACACCTCTGCCCGGAGACCTGGTCATCCAGTTGGATCCCGGCATGGCGTTCGGCACGGGCTTGCACCCCACGACGCAGATGTGCCTGGTGGCGTTGGAGGAGTGGGTCGGGCCGGACACAGAGGTACTTGACCTGGGCACCGGTTCTGGCATTCTGGCGATTGCGGCTGCCAGACTGGGTGCCCGGGGCGTGCTGGCCGTGGACAACGACCCCGAGGCGGTGAAGACGGCGCGAGAGAACGTGGCCGCTAACGCGGTCGAGGGCACCGTGAGCGTGGTGCCTGGCTCCCTGGCAGAGGTGACAGGGAACTACGACCTGGCGGTGGTCAACATCCTGGCCAACGTGATCGTGCAGATGATGCAAGAGGGTCTGGCAGCCCGAATACGTCCGGGAGGCAGACTGATCGCCACCGGAATTCTGGCCGATCAGGAGCCAGAGGTCGTCGCGGCACTGGAGCAGGAAGGGCTCACGCTAGTCGAACGGCAACAGCGAGACGATTGGGTGTGCCTGGTGGCAAGACAGGACTACTGCGGCGACGGTGACTGAGTAGCGCGTCTGTATCGGTAAACGATACGCCCACGCGTCAGGTCGTACGGGGAGAGTTCCACCCGCACGCGGTCACCCAACAGGATCCGGATGTAGTACTTGCGCATCTTGCCAGAGAGGTACGCCAGAATATCGTGGCCGTTGTCTAGCCGGACCCGGAACTGGGTGGCCGGCAATGCTTCCACGATAGTGCCCTCTACGTCAATCTTGTCTTCTTTCTTCTTGCCCATTACCGCTTACCTATTCGCGTTGGCCACGAGGCCGAGAAAGCGCCCGGCAGGCTGATCCATCGCCTCTGGCGTCACAGGGTTACCCCAGCAGCAGACACTCCCACGGGCTGGGGGGCTGCCTCTATTGCCTCGGGCACACCGGCCATTTCCTCTGCCGCTTCGCCGGCCGTCTCCTCTGGCATCGGGACTTCTATCTCGAAGCCTTCGCCGGTGACCGCTGCTGCTTGGCCGGCCGCCTCCTCTGGCATCGGGACTTGAGTCTCGAAGCCTTCGCCGGTGACCGCCACCGCTTCGCTGGCCGCCTCCTCTGGCATCGGGATTTCTGCCTCGAAGCCTTCGCCGGTGACCGCTGCCGCTGCCGCCGCCGCTGCCTCGGCCTCCGCATGCTCCTGGATTTGCTGCTGTTCGGCTACCCAGCGCTCCCATTCGCTCTTTCGCACCTGCCTGGCGCTCAGGGCGAGCCGCCGGCGCTTGCTGTCTATGCGGATGATCTTTACCAGCAGCTTTTCGCCGGGATGGACGATTTCGTTGGGGGGCAGTTCTGGCGTGCCGATCATCTCGCTGGCGTGGAGCAATCCCTCGACCCCCAGGCCCAGTTCGACGAAGGCGCCAAAGTCCAGCACGCGCGTGACGTGTCCCTCAACCAACTGCCCTTGATGGTAGTGTTCATCCACGATCGTCCAGGGATCAGGCTGGAGTTTCTTGAGACTGAGGGCGATCCGCTTCCGTTGCTGGTCCACGTCGAGTACGTAGACCTCCAACTCGTCGCCAACCTTGATCACCTGGCGGGGATTGTCCACCCGCCCCCAACTGAGTTCTGAGACGTGGATCAGGCCGTCGGCTCCACCCAGGTCCACAAACGCGCCGAAGTTGGTGATACTTGTCACCGTCCCCCGGCGGGTCTCCCCCTGGGTCAGTTGGGACATGACTCGCTTGCGCTGCAGTTCCTGCCAGGCCCGCAGCGCTCGCCGCTGGGAGAAAATCAGGCGACGGCGCTGGCGGTCTACTTCGATGACCTTGAGGCCGATGGGCTCTCCGACCATCGCTTCCAGGCGCTCGTGGCGTTGCTCCTCTCGCAAGCGCCTGGGCAGCCCCACGATTTGGGAGGTGGGGACAAAGCCGCGGATCTTGCCGAACCGTACGATGAGGCCGCCGCGGTTGTAGCCAGCCACCTGGCTCTCGTAGAGGTCGCCGCTGGCCATCAACTGCTCGGCCTTGACCCAATCCTCGTACAGGCGAGCCTGGTGGATAGACAGGACGGGGCGTCCATCCTTGTCTTCAGTCCGCAGCACCAACACTGGAACCTCGGTCCCTGGCTGGAGTGCGGAGCGGCTCTCCTCGTCCAGGCGCTCCAGGTCTTCCATAGGGACCAGGCCTTCGCGCTTGAAGCCGATGTCCACGACTACGCCCTGGTCATTGGCTTCGATCACGACGCCGGTGCGAATCTCTCCGCGCCGGGGTGCCTGATAGCCGTACCCGTCGGTCAGGTACTCGTCCATGCCCTGATCTGCCACGTCCTGTGCTGGCAGATCGTGCTCAGAAGAAGTCTGGTCGGTTAACTCTTCTATGTTCATCAAGTCAGGTTACTCCTCCACGACGCTGCACCTCCAGCAAATGACCCGGCACCACCTCACTGCGGGCATGCGAGCGATGCCGGGTCCGGGAACCACGCCTGACTTTATACGATGGCAAAATCAGTCCTTATATCCCTGCTACCTCACAATAAGGCCGATGTGCTTGTCAGATCGGATATCGTTGGCGTGCGATCCGCACAGAAGGAAGGGCAGTATCTCAAATGTAAACACATTTTATCACGTCATGGAGGAATGTCAAATCACCCCACGATGATTTCGCCTCCATCCACCGGGATGACCGCGCCGTTGATCCAGGTGACGGCCGGGTCAGCCAGCGCCACCAGCACCCTGGCCACGTCCTCTGGAGTGGTCAGGCGGCGGCCGGGATTGCGTTGGAGCGCCTTGGCGACGTACGCCTCGTGGCCTGGGATGACGCGCAGCGCGGGTGTGTCGGCCACGCCCGGCCGCAGGCAGTTGACGGCGATGCCCCGCGGCCCTAACTCCAGGGCCAGTTGTCGTGCGTGGCTTTCCAGCGCCGCTTTGGCCGCCGAGACGGGCCCATACATGGGTGCCATACGGATCGCCCCGGCACTGGAAAGCGCGTAGACGCGGCTGCCTCGCACCAGCAGGTTGCGCCGCACCAGGTCCTGCACCCAGTAGACCAGGCTATGGGCCATGACCCGCAGCGTCATGTCCATTTGCGCCTCGCTGACTGCCTGCTCAGGCGTGTCGGCGATGAACGGGAGCAGCGTGCCGAAGGCCAGCGAGTGTAACAGAAAATGGACGTTGGGGATGGGATCGCCGGCCAACGTCTGCTCGATCTGGTCGAGCACGCGCGCCCGCTTCTGGGGGTCGGCGGCGTTCGTGTTGAACAAGATCCCCCGGCGGCCCAACGCCTCGACGTCGGCCACGACCTGCCCGGCGCGAGGGAGAGTAGCCCGCAGGTCGAGGTGCACGCCAAAGATGTTCATCCCGGCACCCGCCAACGCCCGCGCCGCCGCCGCCCCAAACCCGCTCGACGCTCCCAAGATCAGCGCCCACCGCCCCTCAAGTTCATGTATGCTCATTCCTGCCTCCTAACGTAACACGTAATGTGTAATGCGTAATGTGTAATGCGTAATGCGTAGTCCGTAATGCGTAATGCGTAACATCACAGGGTGGCCATAATCTCGTGGATCGCGTCGCACACCGCCTGGTGTTCCTCGTCGGTCAGGGTGGGGTACATGGGCAGGGAAAAGATCTGCCTGGCCACGGCCTCGGTGTGCGGCAGGTCCCCCTCCTGGTAGCCCAGGTAGCGGTAGCCGGTCATGACGTGGATCGGCCAGGGGTAACTGATGTTGACGATGACGTCGCGCGCTTTCAACCCGGCCACGATCTCGTCGCGGCGCGGGTGGCGCACCACGTACAGGTAATACGCATGGGAATTGCCGGGTGCTACCTGGGGCAAGATGAGGCCCGTGTCGGCCAGCCGTTCGTCGTAGCGGCGCGCCAGTGCGCGCCGGCGGGCGATGTAGTCACCGATGTGGGTCAGTTTGCGGCGCAGAATTTCGGCGTGCAGTTCGTCCAGCCGGGAGTTGTGCCCGTGCTCCAGGGCATAGTAGGTCTCTTCCATCCCGTAAAAGCGCAGCCGGCGCAATTTGTGGTCCACTTGTTCGCAGTCGGTGACGACCATGCCGCCGTCGCCATAGGTGCCCAGGATCTTGGTGGGATAGAAGGAAAAGGCCGCGGCGTCCGACATAGAGCCGGCCTTCTGGCCCTTGAACTCGGCCCCGTGGCTCTGGGCGCAATCTTCCAACACCTTCAGACCACGTTGGCCGGCCACCCGGTGTACCGCGTCCATGGGTACGCACTGGCCGAACAGGTGCACGGGCAGGATGCAGGTGGTCTTTTCGGTGATCGCACCCTCCAACTGGGACGTGTCCATCAGGTAGGTGGCCGGGTCAATGTCCACGAAGCGGGGGGTCGCGCCCATCGAGACGATGGCCGAGACGGTGGGGACGGCGGTGTTGGCCACGGTGATCACTTCGGCGCCCGGCTGTACGCCGATCGCCTGCAGTCCCAGCGTGATCGCGTTGGTGCCGTTGGCGACCCCGACGCCGTGCTTGACTCCGCAATAAGCCGCGAATTCCGCCTCAAAGTCCTGCACACTCTGGCCCAGGATCAGGCGGCCGGAGGTGAGCACTTTTTCGATCGCGGCATAGATCTCACTCTTTTCGGCTTCGTATTCTTTCAGGTAAGCCCAGACGGTGATCGGCATAAGTCTCCTCGTCTATAAGTCTGGTGGCGCTCACCCTCACCCCCGGCCCCTCGCCCTCCCAGGGCGAGGGGAGGATGCTCCCTCTCCCCCGCGGGGAGAGGGTTGGGGTGAGGGGCGATCTCCCAGTTCACATGCTCTCCTCAGCCGATCCAGCCCCCGTGCATCCGACAGCATATCCTCTGCCAGGGGCTCGAACTGGCCGGCTTCGATCGCGGCCATGACGGCGCGGAGGAAACAGGCGAAACTGTCGGCCGGCGCGATGGTGATGGTGCGAGGTTGGTCGTGCTGGTTGACGTGCACCTGGCTGGCCAGGTCTGGAGCAGTGGTGAAGACGCGCTCCACCGCCAGCGTGACGCCCGGCCCCAACACGTCGAGCCGGTTGCAGTAGCCGGTATGGAAGCCGAAATGTCCCACCATCGCGCGCCCACCGCCGTAGGTGGCCAGCACGCTGAAGTCAGTCTCGACTTCGTCGCCCCACCCGGTGATGCGGCAAAAGACCTCTTCTGGCTCTGCGCCAAAGAACAGGCGGCCCGGCGTGACGGCGTAGGGGCCCAAATCCCACAGCGCTCCACCGCCGAGCGCCTTCCTGTAGCGGAAGTT
Organism: Anaerolineae bacterium; assembly: GCA_035529535.1. Taxonomy (GTDB): domain Bacteria; phylum Chloroflexota; class Anaerolineae; order B4-G1; family B4-G1; genus DATKWP01. Next base: position 15,982 of record DATKWP010000220.1, read on the forward strand.
GCCGGCGGGCAGCGGCGGGAAGGAGAGCGTGGCGGCCAGGCGGGTCGGCTGGCTGTGGGCCTCGCTAAACGCCAGCCTTATGGCCTGGATCTGCGGGTGGTAGGGGTAGACCGTAGCCTCGGCTAGGCAGCGCTGTTGCCGCCGGGCCAGGTCCACCAGGCGCTTGGCGTCCTCCAGGCTGGTGCAGGCGGGCTTGTCCACCACGACGTGATAGCCGTGCCGGAGCGCCTGCTCCGTCCATGCGGCGTGCGTGCTGTTGACGGTGGAGACGTACACCAGGTCGGCCCGGCTTTCCGCCAGCGCGCTCTCGTAATCGTCGAAGACGCGCCCGGAGACCCCGGCCGGCAGCGTCACGCTGCCCGCGCGGGTGCGGGAGGCCACGTCAACGTGGGCCAGGTTGACTTGGGCCAGTGCGGGCAGCACCCGCCGCTGGGCAGTCCTGGAGTAACCGATCAACAGGAGTTTCATCGTCCCCGTTCTACTCCTCGTCCCCCAGCAAACTCAGGCACGACAGCAGGTTGCGGGCCTCGATGTTGAAATAACTGTACCTGGTAAAGTCAATGATCTGCCCCAGCGTCATCCAGATAAAGTTCTCCGGCAAGTCCAAAGAGGTATCGGGCGGCAGTTCCAGGATCATGTAGCGGTTCTGGAAGCAACAGAAGCGCCCTCCCTCTTCCGACTGGATGGCCGAGTAGCGTACCTGCGCGGGCGGCGGGTTGAGGAACAGTTCCAGGAAGGGAGGGTGGTGGGGCTGCCGGATGCGTTCTGCGGCGTTCGAGCAGGCCACCGTCGGTCCCATTTCGATCAGGTCAATCGTGCCGGGTTCCAGGCTGGCGCGGACGAGAAAGTGAAGTGTGCCGTTGATCTTGTGGGTCAGGAACCCCACCACGCCGTAGCCGGTATGCTTGAGCAAGGGCTGCGTCCAACTGAACACTTCCCGGTTCCCGGCCTGTACCGCTACGGCGATGACGGAGAAATACTGCCCCGTCTCGTGCCGGATTTCGGTGTCTGTCTGCACCCACTGTCTGAGTTCGTCGAGGCCAATTGTCTCCAGCGAGACCTGGTAGCGGGTCTTGAGTTCGGTGAACCAACTGATGATTTCGTCCAGCGTGTGATGGACGGGTTTGCGGTCCAACATGGAGAGGAACAGGTCTTTGGCAAATCCGGTCAGGCGATGGCCGAACGCATCTATGGGGCTGGAGATGTCCTCCGCAGTGGCGGCGTAATAGTGCTTCCAGTCCGTGTTGACGAAGGGGATGCAGGAAAGGGCCGTGCGGGCGTCCATGTTTACCAGGTTGTCCATGGTCAGTAGTTGCTTGACCTGGCCGAGCGTGAGCCAGCAGAACTCGTCGTGGAGAGGCACGTCGTCCGTGACCTCGACGATCATATTGCGGTTGCGTTTGCGGAGAAAGCGTGCCCCCTGCTCCGATTGGAGTTGATCCATCAGGATGCGGGCCTTGCTACGATCCACAAAGTATTCCAGGTACAGCGGCTGCCGGCCCTGGTGTACCTGGGTGTAATTGCTACGGGTCGCCTGCATCGTCGGTGATAGCTGCAGCGTGTTCACGTTGCCCGGCTCCATCTTGGCCTGCATGAGAAAATAGCGCACCCCGTCGAACACCCGGGTGATGATGCCCAGGATGCCGATCTCTGGCTGGTGGATGATCGGCTGGTCCCACTCCGGCACGGGGCCATAGTTCGTGCGCACCCGCACCCCTTCGACGGTGAAGAACTTGCCCGACCGGTGGACCAGGCGGCGGGGAGAAGCGGTCAAGTACCACTGGTCCATCTCGGCCAGCGGGATCTGCTGCACCTCGAACCGGTTGGCGGTGCGCCGCGACTCGAACCAGGCCAGAAACTCTTCCAGCGTCTGGAAACGGCTGGCGGTGGTCAGCGTGGAGTGCAGGAAACTCGCTTCTTTGGACGTCTGTTGCCAGGGTGTGTCCATCAGGCTCGCATCGCCTTCAGATAATCTTCCCAGGAGCGGATGGACTTGGATATGTCGTAGTGCGTGCTGGCCAGTACCAGGCAGACCGCCCCTGGAGAAAAGTCGTACAGCCTGATAAAGACCATGCGCGGCGTGTAGACCCCACGGGTGGGATCGTCCAGCACGTAGGTCTGAGTATTCGTCCCATCGGACAGGTCCATCTTGAAATGGCCGGCGGCGGCGATGACTACCTGGTCGGTGTCGGCGTGAGCGTGTCCCCCCCGGTCGGTGATGATGTGATGCATGTAGAATACGCGCTTGATCTCGAAGGGAACGTCCATCGCCCCCTCGACAGAAGTCAGCACCCCCCGTTCATCCACGCGGGACGGCAACTCAACCCACCGAACCCCAGGGATTGCGGATTGCGGACTTCCGATTGCGGATTGTGGATTGCGGACTTCCGATTGCGGATTGCGGATTGCGGATTTGTCATTTGCCATTTGTCATTTGTTCATTGTTCATTCTCGCCTTCGCGTGCTCTTTGCGCACCACCAGTTTCCACCACAGGACCCACAGGTGTTGGGCCGTACTCAGGAGCCGCCGCCAGTTGAAGAACTGGGAGACCCCATACTGGCGAGGATAGTGGTGCACCGGCACCTCGGCGAAGACGTATCCGGCATCCTGGAACTTTTTCACCATCTCCAGGCAGATGGTGCCGGTGTTGCTTTCCAGTTCGATCTCGTCGAAAATGGAACGCCGGATCAGCCGGAAATCGCAGTTCACGTCCCGCAACTTGAACCCGAAGGCCAGGCGCACGATGTGATGGTACAGCCGGCCGATGATGCGCCGGCTGAGGGGGTCGTGGCGCGTGATCTTGTAGCCATTGACCACGTCCACGCCCTCGTCCAACGCTGCCACGAGCGTGGCCAGTTCGAGCGGGTTGTACTGGGCGTCGCCGTCGGTGTAAAAGAGCCACTCCTTAGTGGCGGCGGCGAACCCACTGCGGAGCGCACCGCCGTAGCCTCGGTTCTGGGGGTGGTGGATCACCCGCAGTTCGGGGCAGCGGCTGGCCAATTCTTCCAGCACAGCGGCGGTGTAGTCGGCGCTGCCGTCGTTGACCACGACGACTTCGTAGTCGTCGGTCACCTGGCGCAGGGCCAGGAGGGCCGTCAGCACCATGCTGGGGATAGTGCCGCCGTCGTTGTAGGCAGGAAAGAAGGCCGTGATGCTCTTGGGACGGATCATAACTGTCTCCTTAATTCCTATGCAAGCCTCCGCTGGCAAGCCCCCCCGCGCTGGCAAGCCCCCCACGCCAGTGGGCGCCCCACAGTAGTGGGGGGTTCCACCGGTGTACTCACCGGCGACTGCCTGCCCAGGCCTGGCGCAGCAGTGACCCCACCCCCACCGCAGGTGGGGGCTTCTTGCGGCTGCGCCTGACTCCTGGTAGAATACCCCCCATGGAACGGGTCACCATCCGCAAACTCGACCACGCCGGCCGCCAGGTCATCGCCTATCCCGGGCAGGTCTTGCGACGCGCTGACGTGTCCATCGTGTTACGTACCGGGTGGAGCCGGCCGCCGTTGGACACCGGATTCGTCCTCCTCGAACCTGATGACCGCTGGACGGAGTACTTTTACACCGACCGATGGTACAACATTTTCGAGATTTGCGCCAGTGACGGGCACCTGAAGGGCTGGTACTGTAACGTCACCCGCCCGGCCCGCATCGCGGCCGGCGAGGTGGCCGCCGAGGACCTGGCGCTTGACCTGTGGGTGCAGCCCGATGGTCAGATGCTCGTGCTCGACGCCGACGAGTTCGCCGCCTTGCCGCTTTCTGATGGAGAGCGCCAGGCCGCCCAGCAGGCCCTGGCTGAATTGCAGGCGCTGGTGACGCGGAGGATGCCCCCCTTTGACCGGAGAGACGAGCATGGGTAAGACAGCCGGCCTGCAGCGTTGGGAGCTGTGGGGCGTGGTGGTGGTGCTGCTGGTGGCCACGGCGCTGCGCCTGGGGGGGCTGCGCGACGTGCCGCCGGGCCTGCGCTACGATGAACTCCTCGACTACCGCATGATCGGCCGTATCCTAACCGGTGAGCGCCCCTTATATTTTGCCGAATCGTGGGGCGAAGAGCCCCTGTTCCTCTACTTGCAGGCTGCCACCCTCGCGCTGACGAAGGCCAGTGACTGGAGCCTGCGCCTGCCCGCGGTACTGTGTGGGGTGCTGGGGGTGCTCGCGGCGTGGCTGGCGGCGCGGCGGCTGTTCGGCCCTCGCGTGGCGCTGCTGACCATGGCCGGCCTGGCGGTCTCGTTCTGGTCCATCTTTTACAGCCGGGAGGGCATTCGCATCATCGCCCTCACCCCGTTCCACGGTCTCATGGTCTACTTTGTCTGGCGTGGACTGGAACGGCTGCAGGAGCGGCGTCGGACCGGCCTCGTCCCCTCAGAGAACACACCCGGAGGCCCGGCTTTAGCCGGGAGCCCCCCGCTGAAGCGGGGCGTCCGCACCCTGGTGCAAAACACGGCCGGCGGCCCGGCTTTGGCCGGGAGCCCCCCGCTGAAGCGGGGCGTCCGCACCCTGGTGCAAAACACGGCCGGAGGCCCGGCTTTAGCCGGGAGCCCCCCGCTGAAGCGGGGCGTCCGGACCCTGGGGCGCTGTAATCCAGGCCTGCTGGACTTGACTCTGGGCGGCGGCTGCCTGGGCCTCTCGTTTTACGTCTATCCGGCCGCCCGGCTGGTGCCGCTCCTGTGGATCCTCCTCTGCCTCTACCTGGCGCTATTTCACCGTCCCCTGTTCCAGCGTGCCTGGTGGGGCCTGCTGCTGGTCGTCCTGGTCGC
>DATKWP010000221.1:0-2968 GCA_035529535.1 Anaerolineae bacterium
CACTGGAGGTCGGTCACCGAGACGCCGCGCCGGCCCGTGGCGCGGGGGTGGTCCGCATCCCCACCCAGCACGAAGCCCATGCGCGCCTCGTACTTGCCCGAGTAGCGATCCAACGAAAAGCGCACCCACACCTCCCGCGGCCGCACCAGGCACAGGGAGCGGGTCTGGTAGACGAGCACGTCTTCCGGGGCCGGGTCGAGGTAACGGGCCAGAAACTGGGCCCGCCGCTCCCCTTCCAGCCGCCTGAGCAGCCGCGGCCGGTGGCGCACGAAATCGGTGAGCCAATCCTCGACGTGGGGCGGGTCGGGGCGCGGCGCGAGCAGGTTCAGTTCGACTACGTCGCCGCACTGCATCAAGTGGCCGTTGGCGTCGGTCAGGTCGCCCGGCTGGAGCGTGTCGAACTCGCGGACCGGGCGCACCCAGTGCAGACCGGTGACGGGGTCAGGCTCGCGGGTCAAGCCGGCCGTGCAGACGCCACTGAGCATTTTGCTCATGGCCAGGATGAGAGCTTCTTGAGGTGGCATGCCTCCTCCCCCCTTCCCACTGGAAGCACAGACTCGTTCGAGATTCCTGGTCAAAGATGTACCGCTGCCGGATCTGGCGATCCGGCAGGAGCAGCCGAGCAGTTACAGGTGTACGATGACCAAATCAGGATTGTGCCTGGCCCAGGTTTCGGCGACCAGGCGGCGGTGGCAACGATCGGCGGCCGGTTCGGCGCACAGGAGGCACGGGGTGCGATAGCGGGCCAGGATTTCGCGGCCCGCCGCTTCCGCGCCCCGCTCCGCCAGCAGTGGGAGAAAGCGCGCCTCGTAGGCCTCCCAGTCTTCATCCTCCCGATAACCGTCGAGGATCTCGTCAGTGGGAGCCAGGTCGGGGCGATGCTCGTAGGCGATGCCGAACCCCTCGCGCAGCAGGAAGGCCAGGTCGTCCCGCTTGGTGTAGCCGGCCAGGTGGGAGGTGTTGCGCAGGCGCACGTCAATCACCGCGTCCACCCCCGCCTCGCGCAGTCGGCCGATGAAGGTCGCCAGTGGCTTGCGCTGGCAGCCGATGGTGTACAGGAAAGCCACAGGTACCCCTCCTCCTTTACCAGGCTTCGGAAGCCTGACAGACTCTACAGTCTAACCCGTTAGAACAACGACAGTTGCCGGGTGGCCGGCTCCCCTTCGACCGTCCCGCCGTCGGGCTGGACGTGGAGCACGCGCACGCCGCGCGCCAGGAGCGTCTGGGTGATGAGCAAGTGGCGGTGGCAGTGGCGATGGTCTCCCTCGCCGCACATCACGGCCACCAGCCCGGCTCGCGCCAGTTCCAGCAGCCGGTCAATGCCGGCCTGGTACGCGGGCGTCTGCTCCACACGCTGATAATCGGGGCGTTCTTGATGGGGGTCGTACAGGGCCGGGTCGGCCGGGCGGCCGCCCAACACGTCGCCCATGTACTCGTAGGGCATGCCGGCCTCTTGCAGGTCGCGGGCCAGCGTCTCGCGGTTGAACTGGTGCGCCCAGCGGCTGTAGGGTTGGCTGCGTACGTCCACGACGAGGGTAATGCCGTGGCGGCGCAGCAGGTCCACGAAGACTGCCGTGGTGTGGTCGCTGTGACCGATGGTGTAGATCAGCAGAGTTTCGGGCATCGTGGGCCGTTCAGTCCATACCGTCGAGCACGTGAGGTGATGAAGCATAGTATAGCAAACTCTGGCCAAATGCGCAAATCGGCAAACCAGCAAATCGGCATAGGGTAAATTCTTGCTGAGGCACTGGATTACTCAACCTGCAACTTGCGCCGTGAGATGAAGCAGAGTAAAATCTGGCGGAGGGGTACAGACGAGGCGGGCGACCAGCCTGCCGGCGAACAGCGGCGAGGAGGGGAGCAATGGGTCGTATGGCGCGCGTGGCGGGGGCCTGCCTCCTGGGCGGGCTGCTGGCTGTGGGAGTGGCGGGTGGCTTGCACGTGCGAACGCAGGCTACCGCGGCAGCGGCCTGGGTCGCCAGCCCTGGCGACGTGGTGATCAACGAGGTGGCGTGGACCGGCCACGCCGGCTACACCGCCGACGAGTGGCTCGAGTTGTACAACACCACCGCTCAAACAGTCCCCCTGGCCGGCTGGCGACTTGATTCCAGCGACGGGGGGCCCGGCATTGCCCTGGACGGCGCCATCCCCCCCCACGGCTACTATCTCATCGAACGATCCGACGACGAGACGGTGAGCGACGTCCCGGCGGATTGGACCAGCAGTTTCGGCAACGGCCTCTCCAACGCGGGCGAAGTGTTGGCGCTCACCGACTCCCTGGGAAACACGATAGACACCGCCAACGCCGGGAAGGGCGGCGCGTGGCCGGCCGGCACCTCCTCCAGCGGCGCCATCCCCTACGCGACGATGGAGCGCGTGGACCCCGCCACCCCCGACGCCGACGCCAACTGGTGCACCAACGACGGGGCGACCCGCAACGGCCTGGACGCGGGCGGCACTCCCATCAACGGCACCCCCAAGGCCCCCAACTCCTGCTACCGGCCGCCAACCTCCAACGTGGCCGACCTGACCGTCGGGAAGAGCGGCCCTGCTGCTGCCGGCACTGGCGGCCCGATCACCTACACGATCGCCCTGCACAACGCCGGCGCTCTCACCGCCACCGGCGTGGTCGTGACCGACGTGCTGCCCGCCGCCGTGGACTTTGTCGCCCAGATCAGCCCGTTCCCCTTCGCCCGCAGCGGGCGCGACCTGGTCTGGTGGGTGGGGAACGTGCTCACCGGCACGCGACACTTGATCACCGTCACCGGCCGCGTGAATGGCGCCGGCTCAGGCTCATTCACCAACCAGATCACTGCCGCCACCACCACCAGCGAGACGGCAATGGCGAACAACGCCGGCGCCTGGACGGTAGCCATCCTGCCGGACCTCCGCCTGTACGCCGTGGCTCCGGTCAACTATGCGGGCCTCAGCAGGGAGGCCGCCGCGCTCATCAACACCGGCCCCCACA
>DATKWP010000222.1:0-3892 GCA_035529535.1 Anaerolineae bacterium
ACGGCCGGGCAGGCCTTCGTGGCCGGCTACAGCGTGCTCGAACATCCGCGCGAGGTCCGGCGGCAGGTTGGGTTGCTGACCGAGCACCCGGGACTCTATCTGCGCATGCGGGGCCATGAATACCTGGCGTTCTTCGGCCGCTTGATGGGTCTGGATGCCGATGAATGCCAGCGCCGGTCGAAGGAGCTGCTGGCTCGCTTTGGCATGTCGGAGGCGTGGGACCGGCGCACGGGCACGTACTCGAAGGGCATGCGGCAGAAGATGGCACTGGTGCGCGCCATGCTGCACGCTCCCTCGGTGTTGCTGCTGGACGAGCCGACCTCGGCCATGGACCCCCACAGCGCCAAACTGGTCCGCGACGCCGTGCTCGGCCTGCGCGACCACCAGCGTGCGATCGTGATCTGCACCCACAACCTGGCAGAGGCGGAGGCCTTGGCCGACCGCATCGCCATCATCCGGCGCGGCCGCATCATCGCGCTGGGCACCCCGGCGGAACTGAAGGCCCATTTGCTTGGCCCCCCGCTCATGGAGTTGCGCCTGTCCCAGCCGGCCAACGGCGTGGTGAGATTCGTCTCCGACCTGGCCACGGTCGAGGTGCAAGGGGAAGACTGGCTGCGCTATTCCACGCCCCATCCCCAGCAGACCAATCCGCGCTTACTCCAGGCCTTGGCCTCGCACGGGGTGGGGGTGTTCACCCTGAGCGAAGTGCCACGCAGCCTGGAGGACGTTTACCTGCGGGTGGTGGAGGAGTAGGGGATGGCGACGGTGGCGATTGGGCGTACGCGGGCGGCCGCGGGCGAAGCGTGGCGCACGCTGTTCATCCTGGTGGAGCGCGAAGTCCGAGACACGCTGCGGGATTGGCGCATCGTGTTGCCCATCGTCGTCCTGACGCTCTTCTTCCCCGCGCTGATGAGTTTCGTGGCCGACCTGGCGCTGAACTGGGTCGCCAGGTACGGTGATCCGATCATCGGCGAGCGGCTGCTCCCCTTCTTGTTGATGGTGGTCGGTTTCTTCCCCATCTCCTTCTCGCTGGTGGTGGCGCTCGAGACTTTTGTAGGAGAGAAGGAACGCAAGAGCCTGGAGCCGTTGCTGGCGACCCCCTTGACGGATGCCCAACTGTACCTGGGTAAGACGTTGGCCGCCATGATCCCCCCCCTCCTGGCCGCCTATCTGGGCATCGCCGTCTACCTGGTGGGGCTGTATTTCTTCAAGGGTTGGGTGCCACCGCTGATCCTCCTGGTGCTCATCCTGCTGCTGACGACGGTGGAAGGGGTGGTGATGGTCTCCGGCGCGGTGGTCGTCTCCAGCCAGACGACGAGCGTGCGGGCGGCCAACCTGCTGGCCAGTTTCATCATCATTCCGATGGGCCTGCTGGTCCAGGGTGAAGCGATCATCATGTTCTACGCCAACTACGACGTGTTGTGGTGGATCGTGCTCTTCCTGGCGGTCGTAGACGTCGTCCTGGTGCGCATGGGTATTCATACCTTCAATCGCGAGGAATTGCTGGGTCAAGAGATTGACGAGTTGAACGTCGCTTCTCTGTGGCGCACTTTTGTTCGCCACCTGCGCTGGGAGCGCTGGTTCTTTGGACTGGATGTGCTCAAGATGCCGGCCTGGCTGCGCTGGGTAGGGACGCTGGGTGGTCTCTATGGGCGCGACATCCCGGCCATCCTGCGCCGTTCGCGCCTGGCGCTCGCGTTGGTCGTGCTGGGGCTCCTGGCCTCCATCGGTGTCGGGTACACCTTCGCCGCGCGTTACCCCGTTCCACCCCAGGCCTTGGGACTGGAGCACATCTCGGCCGAAACGTTCGCCCAATTGCCGGCAGTGGACTGGCTGCCGGCCTTTACGACCTGGGGAGTGTTCGGCAACAACGTGCGGTCGCTGCTGCTGGCGACCGTGCTGGCAGTGTTTTCCCTGGGCACGCTGGCGGTGGCCTTGCTAATGGCTCCCCTGGCCATCGTGTTCTTCTTCGTCGCCCAAGCCGCACGCCTGGGGTACAGCCCAATCCTGTTCTTTGCCGCCTTCGTGCTCCCGCATGGAGTACTGGAATTGCCTGCCGCCACGCTCGCCACCGCGCTGGCTGTGCGCCTGGGAGCGACTTTTATGTCTCCTACGAAAGGGATGGCCGTCAGCGAACGCTGGCTGTGGGCGCTCGCGGATTGCATCAAGGTCTTCGTCGCCCTGGTCTTGCCCCTGTTGATGTTGGCCGCTGCCGTCGAGGTTCACGTCACGCCGTCCATCGTGGTGTGGGCTTTCGGCAGATAGCGCACCCCGCCTGCCCCGAGCCTGTTGAGGGGTGTGATGTTCATCACCCTCCCCGTGTGCCTGCTGACACTTGAGTGACGGAGCATCAGCAGGTATAATTGCCCCAGTGCCTATAGTACAACTGAGATTTGTTCTTGCGCCGCTTTCAGTGTATAATTGCGCGGTGCGAGCCCAGGTGTATCAGGGCCACCTCCCCTCTTCCAGGATTGGGAGAGGGGTCGGGGGTGAGGGTTGAAACTTGGCGAGATTGTCTCGATTGTAGAAGGTCGGCTGATCTCCAGGCGAGCCGACCTGGATATGGAGATCCTGCGCGCTGGCGCAGCAGATCTCATGAGCGACGTGCTGGCCTTTGCTGATCCCGGTTCTATCCTGCTCACCGGCCTGTGTAACCCTCAGGTGATACGCACGGCAGAGATGGCGGACATCGCGGGCATCGTCTTCGTGCGTGGCAAGTATCCGCCAACAGAGACGATCATCCTGGCGGAGGAGAAAGGCATGCCTCTGGTCGTCGCCCCCCACACCATGTTTGAGCTGTGTGGCCGCCTCTACCGGGCCGGTTTGCAGAGCTGTGACATTTCTGATCGCAATTACGTGAGAGCCGACCTGAAAGGGCCCGTGGACGTAGCGGGTGAGTGCGGGTGAGTACACCTCCCCTCCCCCAGGATTGGGAGAGGGGTCGGGGGTGAGGGCCGAGGGGTCGGGGGTGAGGGCCGAGGGGTCGGAGGTGAGGGCCGAGGAGTCGGGGGTGAGGGCCGCCATGCCCCAGATCACCAGACTTCAGGAGCTGGTCTATGAACTCAAGATCGCCGAGGTGATGACCAGCAGGGTGAGAACCGTACCTCCACACACGACGATGGCGGAACTCAGGGAGATTCTACGGGAACATCGCATCTCGGGCGCGCCGGTGGTGGAGAGCGGCGAACTGCTGGGCATGATCAGCATCGAGGATCTGATCAAGGCGCTGGCGGCGGGAGAGATGGACGTCGCCGTGGGGCAGAGGATGACCCCCACCCCGGTGGTTCTCAGTGCTGATGATCCCGTCGTGCTGGCCGTGGATCGCTTCGTACACTATGGCTTTGGCCGTTTTCCCGTCGTGGACGGGGACGGCAAACTGGTGGGCATTATCACTCAGGGCGACATCACGCGGGGTCTGCTCAAGAAACTGGAGGTCGAGTACCACGAGGAGGAGATCCGCCGCTACCGGGCCAGCCACATCTTCGAAGACGTCGTTTCCAACCACACCAGTATCTTCCTGCACTATGACGTGGTGGCGCGCGACTTTGAGCACGCCGGGGAGGCCTCCAGTAAAATCAAGCGCGCCCTGAACCGGCTTGGATTCTCGCCCCACATCGTCCGGCGGGCCGCCATCGCCGCCTACGAGGCGGAGATGAACATTATCATTCACACCACTCAAGGGGGCAAAATGGTGGTGGACGTCCAGCCCGGACAGATCATGATCCGCGCCGAGGATACCGGGCCAGGCATTCCCGACATCGAGCAGGCCATGCAACCGGGCTTTTCCACCGCCTCGGAGTGGATCCGCGAGATGGGCTTCGGGGCCGGCATGGGACTGGCGAACGTTCAGCGATGCGCAGATGAGGTGCGCCTGGAGTCCCCGTTGGGCACG
>DATKWP010000223.1:0-2123 GCA_035529535.1 Anaerolineae bacterium
GACGGCGTGGCGTTGCCCGCCCGCGTAACTGGAGCGCGCCCACACGACGCCGGTGTGGCCGGTCTCCTCGGCCGTGACCTGGGAGACGGCGTCATTGTAGAGCAGGGGATAGAGGTTGTGCAGCCGCTCACCGGTCATCCCATTGTGGGCCACTGCGTCGGCGGGCACACTCTCGCCAAAGTCGGTCTTGAACACGTCCACGCCCATGCGCAGCAGCGGACGGTGCAGCCCCTGGAACCAGGCCACCGCCTCCGGGTTGGTAAAGTCCACAATGCCGACCGGCGGATGGTAGCCGTCCCACAGGTTGAGCACGTAGGTCTCCCCCTCGGAGTTCTTGAGCAGGTAGCCTTGCTCACTCGCCTCCGGGAAGTGCTCGCTCTCGACCCCGAGGTATGGGTTCTCCCACAGGCAGACGCGGTAGCCCATCTCTCTCAGCCGCCGGACCATCGCTTCAGGGTCGGGGAACGTTTCGCGGTCCCACTCCATCCCGGACCACGTGCCGTGCCGCTGCCAGTAGCAGTCCAGGTGCAGCACATCGCAGGGGATGCCCTGCTGGCCGACCAGGCGGGCCCGCTCCAGGACGTCCTCGGCGCTATCCTGGTGGAAACTGGAGGACAGCCACAGCCCGAACGCCCACTTGGGCGGTAAGGTTGGGAAACTGACCAGGCTGGCATAGCGGGTGATGATCTCCTTGGGATGCGGCCCCACGATCACATAGTAGTCGAGCGCTGTGTCGGGGACGACCATGGTAAAGACCGCATTGTTGCTGGCCGCCATATCGAAGCGCGAACAGGTGATGGTGTCCACAAAGACTCCGTACCCCCGTGTGCTGATGAAGAAGGGGGTGTTTTTGTAGGCCCGCTCGGTATGGACGCCGTAGGTGTTGTGTGCCCATATCTCCAGCCGCTGGCCGCGCTTGTCCAGGCCGGTGAATTTTTCACCGAAGCCATAAAAGTGCTCGTCCGGCTCGGCGGTGAAGGTGTCGTGAAAGGCCACGCGCTCTCCCTCCACCCGGCTGAAGCCGAACGGCAACATGGTGATGCGGCCGGTGGCATCCCGGTGGCTATAGTTCTGGTCGAGCATCATCCGGCCGTCCGGCCCGTAGAAGGTGATATGGAAAGGATCGAGGCCAATCTGCACGCTGACCTGTTCGGACATTAGCGTCACCTGCCCGTCGGACTTGACCAGCGAGACAGCCACTACCTGCTGTGACAGGTCCCGCACCAACCTGAACCGCTCCCTCCCTTCCTTCCCTTCCCTCCCCTCCCTCCCCTCCCTCCCCTCCCTCCCTTCCTTCCCTTCCAACAGCACACGCACGATCCCCGGCGCGACCGCGGTCACGGCAATGCGGACAGGCTGCCCGGTCTGGGTAGTGCCCGCCAGGGTCAGGCCGCGGTCATACTCCTCTTGCACCGCCGCCTTGACCACGTACTCGGGGCCGCCAGTATCGTCCACCCCGCGCTCGGGGAGCGCGGGCGGGTAGGCCGGAAACACGAAAGGATCAGGTAATAACAACGGCTTGACTGCCATAGTATACTCCTTTCTGGTGAGACCCTAAAGGTGTGAAGCGATTCCTATCGCCACCTTTAGGGTCTGCGGTTCAGGCTTCCACCAGGTGCCGCCTGGCCGCGTCCACGATCTTGTCCACTTCCCTGGCCGTGTCTTCGTCCAGCGGCTCCGGTGTATGCTCCCGCAGGATCTTGTCCTTCATGGCGATGCAACGGTCGTGCATCTTGGCCGCCCCTTGCTCGACCCAGTTCGACCAGTACTCCCGATCCAGCAACTGGGGGAACCACAGTTCCTGGCGGAAGTGCCGGACTGTGTGCGGCTCGGCCAGGAAGGTCCCGCCGGGACCTACCGAGCGGATCACGTCCAAGGCGAACGTCTCGTCGCTCAGTTCGAATCCCCGCATAATACGCTCCACGTAAGCCATCGCCTCGTGCTGCATGACGAGGATGACCGGCGAGGCCCCCTGGTCCACGCCGCAGATGCCCAGGGCTCCCGAGAGATCAGCACCCGCCATGAAGCCACAGGCCAGGTTGATGCCGGCCTCCATGCCGGCCTGGGCGTCGGGGAACTTGCTATCCACCGTTCCCACGTTGAGGCCCACGGGCAACCCGTAG
>DATKWP010000224.1:0-7160 GCA_035529535.1 Anaerolineae bacterium
GCCTTCATCCACGCCATGCCCGCCTACATCCCGGCCCTCAAGTCGGCCGGGGTGAAGTGGGTCAGCGGCTACCCCGAGAACTATAAGCGGGGCCTGCCATACATCACCGGATTGCTGATCCTCAACGACCCGCAGACGGGCATGCCGCTGGCGGTGATGGACTGCGTGTGGATCACGGCCAAGCGTACCGGGGCGGCCACCGCCGTGGCCGCCAAGTACCTGGCGCGCCCCAATTCTGAGGTCGTCGGCATCCTGGGTTGTGGCGTGCAGGGGCGCAGCAACCTGGAAGCGTTGCACGTGTGCCTCCCGCTCAAGCGGGTGCTGGCCTACGACGTGGACCCGCAGGCCCAGCAGCGCTACGTCCAGGAGATGCACGAACGGCTCGGGCTGGAGGTCGTGCCGGTGCGGGAGCCCAAGCAGGCAGTGGCCGGCTGCGACGTCGTCGTTACGGCCGGGCCGATTCTCAGGGTGCCGCACGCTACTATCAAGCCAGGCTGGTTCGGGCCCGGTAGTTTCGCCTCGTTGGTGGATTTCGACTCGTACTGGCATCCGGACGCCCTGCGAGAGGCCGACAAGTTTTGCACCGACGACGTGCCCCAACTGGAGCACTACCGGGAGGCGGGCTACTTCCAGGACATCCCACCCATCTATGCTGACCTGGGGGAACTGGTCACCGGGCAGAAGCCCGGGCGCGAGACGGAGGCGGAGCGGACGCTGGCCTGCAACCTGGGGCTGGCCCTGGACGACATGGCTACCGCGCCGCTGATCTACCGCCGGGCGCTGGAGCGGGGCATCGGCACGTGGCTGCCGCTCTAGGCAAGGCCTCCGAGGTTTGCGGAACCTCGACCGTGCAATTTCTCAACGCAGAGGCGCGGAGTCGCAGAGCCGCAGAGGACGCCGACCCCCCTGAGCCGGTAGCATCTTTGCGCCTTCGCGCCTCTGCGGCTCTGCGCTAAAGGGTACTATCTATGCCTCTGTCTCTGCCGCTGGCGCATCGTGGTCTGGCAGGATGCCTTCGGCATTCCGCACCGCCGGGAAGAGATACCCACCCAGTCCCGCGCACATCGCCAGCGTACCGGTGAGGACGAACATGAGCGCCATCCCCGCGCCGGGACCGCTGCCCACCAGCCGGCCGAACAGGGGCACCAGGCTACCCCCGGCCCTCAGGCCTGGCTCGAACACGCGATCCGCCAGTGGCCCGGCTGCCAGGTGGGAAATCGGCGTCACGAGCCACGCGATCAGCATGCGCGTGGAAAAAACCCGCCCCTGCACGTCGGGTGCTACCTTGGCCTGCCAGATGGCCTGGTTGGAACCGTTGATGATCGGGCCAAAAAACGCACCGAGGAAACTCGCCACGGCCCACACAGGCAGGCTGCGACCCAACCCCAGGAGCACCTGTCCCAACAGGCTGGTCAACGTCCACCCCGCCAACACCCCGTTCACCCTCCGCTTGGGGCCGCCCCAGGCGCTCATCACCAGTCCTCCCACCAGGCCTCCGATTGCCCCGGCCGACTGCACGCTGCCAAAGATGATCTCGTCGTTACCGGTGCGCGCCAGGATCAGCGGCGCAAGCACGGCAAAGGCCAGCGAACTGAACAGGTTGCCCACGAAGAAGACGAGCTGCAGGCCCAGTAAACTGGGGCGCTCGAGGATGTAGCGAAAGCCATACACCGACTCTTTCCCCAGGCTTCCCCGCCCCTGGCGCCCCGCCTCGCTGGCCGCCGGTTGAGGGATGTGGACGAAAAACAGGGTGCTGATGGCAAACGCCAGGGTCGCCAGGTCAATGATCAGGATGCCGGTGAGTTTGACCACTCCCAACAGTGCGCCGGCCAGCATCGGGGCAAAGATGCCCGAGCCGTTCCCGGCCAGTTCGAGCATCCCGTTGGCCCGGCCGTACTGTGCCTTGGGCAGCATCAAGGTGATGGCAGCCGAATAGGCCGGCCACTGAAAGGCCTGGAAGGTGCCCGCAATGGTCGCCGTGATGTACAGGTGCCAGATTTGCAGGTGGCCTGTGGTGTAGAGGTGCAGAATGATCACCGTGGTCAGCCCGGCCCCCAGGTCGCTGAGCATCATCGTGAACTTGCGGTTTGCACGATCTACCAGTGCGCCAACCAGCGGGCTCAGCGCGATCATCGGCGTGAGGAAGAAAAAGCCCACCAGCGCCAGGGCGGTGGCCTGCCCCGTGCGTTCGTAAGCCCAGATCGTGAGGGCAAAGTGGGTCATGGCGGTGCCCAACATGGAAAAGATCTGGCCGATCCACACGATGGTGAAGGCCGCCAGCCCTGCCGGCCGCTTGGGTGGGTTCTGTGTGTGCTTGAACCTGGTCTGCCCGCTGTCCACTGTGTCCTCTCTACTGGTGCTTTGTCTATGGATTCACGCCGGCAGTTCCTCGTGGTGACGTACCACCAGTACCGGACGCCCGGCGCGTTCGGTCACCAGGTCGGTGATGCTGTTCACAAAGTAGCGGCGCAGGCTGTGGGCTGCGTAGGTCGAGCCCAGCGCCACCAGGTCGTACTCTCCCTCGGAGATCTCTGCCATGATCTGCTCGGCGACCGCTCCGTGGCGAAGGCTAATGCCGGTCTCGATGCCCATGCTGCGCAGCGTGTCGCGGCCGACCTTCAGATTGCGCCCCTGGGGCGTGTCGGTCTGGAGCAGCACTCCCCACGCATCTTCGATCTCGCGCAGGATGGGATAACGGAGCAGCGGCTGAGGGACGACGTACAGCAACGTTACGCCGGCGCCGGCGGCCTGGGCGATCTGGCCTACCAGCCGGATCGTCTCGGCCGGGTACCACAGGTCGCCGCTACATAGCAGGATGTGGCGAAATACCGGCCGGTCGGCCGGGACGATCAGCACGGGCGCAGCCACGTCACGCAGGATGCGCCGGGTGGATGGACCGCGCAGCCAGCGCCGGACCTGGCCGCGCTGCAAGAGGCCCACGACGATCAGATCGTAGGCTTCCTGGCCCGCCTGGGCCACGATGGCGTGCCGGGGAACCTCCGGCCGGATGATGGTCTGACACGCTATCCCGGCCGTGCTCAGGTTGGCACACGTGTCGGCTGCGGAGCGGGAGGCGGCCGGTTTCCCATCCGGCTGGCTGCATGCTCCCAGCACGGTCACCGCCCGCGCCTCCAGCAGGGCTGCCAGCCGGCTCCCAAAGGCCAGCGCTGGTTCGCTGCGCGGGGTGCCATCGGTGCAGAGTAGGATGTGCATCCTGGCTCCCTAGCGGAACAGGAAGATGCCGGCGACCCCCGATACCAGCAGGACGATGATCGGGGGGACTTTGAACAGGGCCACGGCTATCAGGCTGGCGATGCCTAACACCAGCGGTGCCCATCCGCGCCATCCTCCCTCGCCGATCAGCCGGTAGGCCGTGATGACGAGCAGCGCAGCCAGCGCCGGGGCCAGGCCCTTGACGAAGCCTCCGATCCAGGCCTCGCCACGCAGCCGGGTCAGCACGGCCGCCACGCTCAGCATGATGATGGTCGGAGGCAGGATGACGCCCAGGCAGGCGATGAGTGCACCGGGCACCCCACCTACCCGGTAGCCGACGAACACAGCCAACTGGATCGCGTCGGAGCCTGGTAGCACGCTGGAATAGCCCACGGCCTCGATAAAGTCCTCGCGGCTCATCAGTTTGCCTACCGCTTCGGAATAGAGCAGCCCTGCTGAGGCCGGCCCCGAAGTCGTCAGCAGGTTGACCTTCAGAAATGTCACGAAGAGCAACCACAGTCTGTCCATACTGCCTCCTGGCTAATAAAACTCTCCCTTCAGATAGGCGCGCATCTTGGCCTCCCGTGGATCGTTGAGTACCTGGCTGGCGGGGCCGTGCTCGATGAGTTCGCCCAAGTACATGAATATCACATAGTCTGCCAGCCGCCGCGCCTGGCGCAGCACGTGGGTCACCAGCACGATGCTATAGTTGGCCTTGAGTTCGATCAAGCGGGCCTCGATGCGCTGGGCCGAGACGGGGTCCAGGGCCGAGGTGGCTTCGTCGCACAGCAATACCTCCGGCTCGACGGCCAGCCCACGCGCCAGGCACAAGCGCTGCTGTTGGCCGACGGAGAGGGCGGACGCTGGCGCGTGCAACCGGCCTTTGACCTCGTCCCACAGTCCAGCCGCCCGCAGTTGCTTCTCTACGATGGCATCCAGGACCCTACGCCTCCGTTCCCCGTGCAACCGTGGGCCGTAGACCACGTTCTCGTAGATGGACATGGGCAGCGGAAAAGGCCGCTGAGCCAGCAACCCGATCCGCCGCCGAATCTCGGTCACGTCCACGTGGGGAGCGTAGATGTTCTCGCCCTGGAAGATCACTTCACCCCACACGCGCACACCCTCGACCAGTTCGATCAGCCGGCTGATCGAGCGCAACAGCGTCGTCTTGCCGCAACCCGAGGGGCCGATGATGGCGGTGATCTGCCGGGCCGGGATATCCACGTTGACGTCCCGGACCGCTTGTTCGTTGCCGTAGGCCACGCTCAACCCACGGACACTGATCACGGGGTCAGTCATGGGGACCACCTCAGCGGATGACGTGCCGGGTCAGGCGGCGGGTCAGCAGGCGTGCACCCAGGCTGATGAGCAGGATGATGACCGTCAACACCAACGCCGAGGCATAGGCCCGCTGCTGCACCTCGGGGACTGGGGTCCCCAGTTGAAAGAAAACAGCCAACGGCAGCGAGGCGGCGGGCCGCAGGAACGACGTGGGCAAGCGGTCGGTGTAGCCGGCCGTAAAGAGCACGGACGCCGCGTCCCCAATCCCTCGCCCCAACGCCAGCAGCAGCGCAGTCGAGAGCCCCGGTGCCGTCTGGCGCACCACCGTCCGTAGGGCGGTCTCCAGCCGCGTCGCGCCCAGTGCATAGGAGGCCTCTTTCAGTTCGAACGGCACCATGGACATCACTTCGTCCATCGCCCGCACCATGATGGGCAATTCCAGCAGTGCCAGCGTGATGATCCCGCCCAGCAACGAGGCTCGTAGCCCAAGCAGCAACAGCAGCGTGAAGCCGAACGCTCCGTAGACGATGGAAGGCACGCCCCACAACACGTCCAACGATAGCCGTACCAGGTAGGCCAGGCGGGTGTTGGGGGCGAAGAGTTGAAGGTAGAGCACCACTGCCAGGCTGAGGAAGGCGCTCACGAGCGTGGCGCCGCCGGCCAACGCCAGCGAGCCGGTGATCGCGTTGAGGATACCCCCTTCCTTGCCCAGGTAATATCCCCCCTTGGGCACCTGGGTCAGCATCTGGAGGTTCAGCGCTGGCAGCCCTTTCGTGACCACGGTGCCCAGGATGAGGACGAGGCTGCCGACGACGATCACGGTGGAAGCGATCATCAGCCCCAGAAAGATCCGTTCTTCGAAATGCTTGCCCATTTAGGTCCCCCTCCTGACCGCCTGTAACAACACCACTCGCGCCGCGAGGGTGAAGACCAGGACCACCAGCAACAACACCAACGCCGCGGTCAACAACGCGGAATCGTACAGGGGGATGGACATCATCTCCCCATAGTTGTTGGCGATGAGGGCGGGCAGGGGATAGGCCGCGTCGAAGATAGAGCGGGGCAGTTGGGGAACGTTGCCCACCACCATCATCACGGCCATAGTTTCGCCAAAGGCCCGCGAGAAGCCCAGGGCGACCGCCGCGATCACGCCTGGCAACGAGCGGCGCAGGACGACTCCCTTGACCATCTGCCAGCGGGTGGCCCCCAGGGCCAGGGCTGCTTCGCGCAGTCCATCCGGCACGGCGCGGATGACCTCCTCGGTCATGGAGATGATGACCGGGAAGACCATCACCGCCAGCACGACGCTGCCTGCCAGGATGCTGTAGCCGGTGGGGTTGTCGGTGGCGAGCACAGGGATGAACCTCAGGTGCTTCCCGGCCCACGGCGTGATGACGGCGCGGATGAGGGGCACGATCATCAGCGTCCCCCATAGCCCGTAGACCACCGACGGTATGCCGGCCAGCAGGTCTATCAGCGGTTTGAGCGCCTCGCGCAAGCGGCGCGGTGCGTACTCCGCCAGGTAGATGGCACATAACAAGCAGGGTGGCACGGCCAGGACCATCGCCAGCCCGGTCACCCACAGCGTGCCGACGATGAATGGCAGGAAGCCAAACTGGCCACGCAGCGGGTGCCAGTCTGAGGCGGTCAACAGGCTGCCCAGTGGTGTGATGTCCAGGAGTGGCCGCGCCCGCATGAGCAGCGCCAGCGCGATGAGCGGCACCAACGTGGTGGCAAAGATGGCCAGTACGGTCATCAGCCGCCCGGCGAACTGGTCCTTGAGTTGTCGCCAGCGTCCCTTCGTCAACGTCCCGCTACTCCAGTTTCGCCAGTTCCGCCTGCAACTGTGCCCCGGTCAGTGGAATATACCCTGTCTCCTCGACGAAGACCTGTCCGTCCGTCAGTACCCACCGGATGAAGGTCAACGCCAATCCGCCCGGTTTGCCCTTGGTGACCAGGTTGAGGCCGCGAGCCGGCGGCGAGGGGTACCGGCCGTCGGCGATAGCCGCCATCGTCGCGGTCTTGGTGGCGTAGAAATCCTCCTCGGCGTCCAACTGGTTGTTCTCGTTGAGGTCAATGGGGACAATCTGCAGACCGGCCACGGGCCGGCCGGAGTCCGCGTCGTAGGCAAAGTTCAGGTTGTTGTAGCCGATTCCCAGCGCATCGTTGGAGACAGCCTGGGCCAGTCCAGGGTCACCGTAGACGGCCACGCCGAGCAAGTCCTCTTGCTTGTAGTCGCCCAGGTAGGCGGCCCACGTCTCGGCCGCGCCACACGCGTCCGAACGGGTATAGACGTGGATTTCGTCGCTCACGCTGGGGTCGCCGATCACCTGGCCCCACGTCGTGACCTGGCCGGTCCAGATCGCCTCGAACGTGGCTCTGCTCACGCCGCGCGCCTGAAGTTGGGCCAGGTAGGGGTGGTTGGCGTTCACGGTCGGTACCACCGCATCCTTGACCACCGCCACCCAGAAAGCGCCCTGGTCTAGCTCCGACTGGTGGATGGCTCGGGAGACCATGCCAATGTCCACCGCGCCGCCCAGGGCATCGGCCATGCCCTTGCCGGCACCGCCGGCGGAGATGTCAAACTCGACTTCGGGATGCAGGGCGTGGAATTCCTCCCCCCAACGTACGACCATCGGGTAGAGGGCCCAGGCCCCTGAGATCGT
>DATKWP010000225.1:0-2838 GCA_035529535.1 Anaerolineae bacterium
GCCTCGAAGCGCATCACGCCTTTCTCCATGTCCCCTGAACTGACGCCCAGGTAGACCAGGATGGAGTGGAGTTTGGTGGCATAGTCCCGCACTTGTTCGACGGAGCGCAGGTCGGGTTCGCTGACGATCTCCAGGAGCGGCACGCCGGCCCGGTTGAAATCTACCAGGCTGGCGCCGTCCACGTGGGCCAGTTTGCCGGTGTCTTCCTCCAGGTGGGCGCGGTTGATGCGGATGCGCCGGGTGCCGGCCTCGGTCTCGACGTCCAAATAGCCGTTGACTGCCAGGGGAGGAAACACGGGGGGGTATTGCGAAATCTGGTAGCCCTTGGGCAGGTCGGGGTAAAAGTAGGACTTGCGGGCGAAGCGGGTGAGGGGGGAGACGGCGCAATGGAGCGCCAGGCCGGTCACGATGGCGATCTCGACTGCGCGCCGGTTGATGACCGGGAGCACGCCGGGCATGGCGGTGCAGACTGGGCAGACGTAGGAGTTGGGTTGCAGGTTGCCGGTATCTTCCGCCACCGGGCAGGAGCAGAACATCTTGGAGGCGGTGTGGATCTGGGCGTGGACTTCCAGGCCGATGACGGGCTCGTACTTCATAATATCTCTTCGAAGTGGAGTTCGGCGGCTTCTCGAAGGTTGGACATCAACTCGTCCAGTGTTTCTCCCTGGGTGA
Organism: Anaerolineae bacterium; assembly: GCA_035529535.1. Lineage (GTDB taxonomy): Bacteria > Chloroflexota > Anaerolineae > B4-G1 > B4-G1 > DATKWP01. The sequence continues at coordinate 673 of DATKWP010000225.1, forward strand.
AGATGTCTGCGTCCAGACCGCGGGCACACCAGAATTCTCCGTCGGAATAGATTTCGAATTTGACCAACATGCCTCCCCCATGCGGCGGTTAAATGATGACGCCAGACAGGACTTGTTTTACCATATTATACCGCATTTTGCATCTTGTGCCATGCTTCTTGGTGGGGAGTACTCCACTCGATCAATAGCGCAGCCTGTCTCAGGAGGCTGATGACCAAAATGGCATTTCTATCCGTGCTTTCTCACAAACCGCCGTAGGCGCTCGAGGGCCTCTTCGATCTTCTCGTAGGCGGTGGCGTAGGAGCAGCGGACGTAGCCCCGCCCGGCTTCGCCGAAGGCGCTGCCCGGCACGACCGCTACCCGCTCTTCGTGCAGCAGTTTCTCGGCGAACTCGTTCTCGTCCATCCCGGTGACCTCGACGGAGGGGAAGGCGTAGAAAGCGCCCCGGGGCTCGAAGCACTTTAATCCAATCTCGTTCAGCCCGTCTACGATCAACCGGCGGCGGCGGTCGTATTCGGCCACCATCTGCTGGACGTATGGCTCCCCTTCCTGCAAGGCGGCCAGCGCTGCCACCTGCGAAACGGTGGCGGCGCACATGATCGTGTATTGGTGCACCTTGCGCATCATCTCCATCAGTTCGGCCGGGGCTGCGATGTAGCCCACCCGCCAGCCGGTCATGGCGTAGGCCTTGGAAAAGCCTTGCAGGAGGATGGTGCGGCTGTACATGCCCGGCAGGCTGGGGAAGCAGACGTGCCTGGTGCCGTAGACCAGCCGGTCGTAGATTTCGTCAGAGATGACCAGCAGGTCGTGCTGCTTGGCCACGGCGGCAATCTCGTTCAGCCGCTCACGCGTCATCACCGCACCGGTGGGGTTATTGGGGTAGCCCACCAGCAGGGCCTTGGTGCGCGGGGTGATGGCCTTCTTGACGGCGTCGGCCGTGACCTGAAAGTCGGTCTCGACGCGGGTCGGCACCATCACCGGCGTGCCTCCGGCGAAGATGACCTCCGGCGCGTAGGCAACGAAACAGGGTTCAGGGATGATGACCTCGTCACCGGGATCGAGGGTGGCGGCGAAGGCCAGGTAGAGCGCCTCCGACACGCCGACGGTGACCAGGATTTCGCTGGCGGGATTGTAGGTCTGGCCGTACGTCTTGTCCAGGTGTTCGGCGATGGCGCGGCGGAGTTCGATGAGGCCGGAGTTGGAGGTATAGTGGCTCTTACCCTGCTTGAGCGCCTCGATGCCCGCCTGCACGATAGGCTCGGGGGTGTCAAAGTCGGGCTCTCCAATCCCCAGGCTGATCACGTCCTCCATGGTCGCCGCGATGTCGAAGAAGCGGCGGATGCCCGAAGGCGGAACGTTAGCGATACGTTCGGAGATAAAGTTGCGGACGCGGTGCATTGGGACCTCCTTGGAGTAATGCGTAATGCGTAATCCGTAATGCGTAATCCGTAATGCGTGAAACGTGAAAGGTGAGACGAGTTATTTGCTGAATACCAGGTCGGGGCGTTCGGTCCACAGCAGTTCTGCGATGCCCTTGAATTGGCCGTCCACGATCAGTGGGATGAGTACGATGCTCTGGATGTGGCCGTCTTGCTTGGCGATGTGGTAGCGGGTAGGGGCCAGGTCGCCGGTGCGGTAGCGATCGTACATGTGGCGAAGCGTGGCCTGTGACTCGGCATTGTGGCAATCCAGCAGGTCAGTCCCGATCAGGTTCTCGCCTCCCTGGGCAGCGTAATGCTCGAGCGCCAGGTCGTTCATGAAGACGATGCGGTAGTCCTCATCTGCAATGGTGACCGCCACTCGCAAGCCACCAAGAAACGTCCCCAGTTCGCTCAGGCCGGTCACTTCTCACTGCCTTTGCGCTGGCGTAGGAGCCACCACGCACCCATGCCCAGCGCAGCGGCCGCCAAACCCAGGCCGGCGGCCGCGATGGCGACGGTCTTGGGTTCCATGCCCGGCAGCACGGCGCCGCGCAGCCCGGCGTCGGCCCCGTATTCGGTGAACAGGCGGCCCCACCTGGTCTCTAGCGCGGCCTGTACCCGCTGGCGGCCCACGAAGGGATACCAGTAGACGTTGTGGTAAAAGTTGCTGGCAAAGTAGGACCAGGGGACCAGGGGGGTGCGCAGGAGGAGCGGCTCGAACGGATGCAGCCAGCCGTGGTAGATC
>DATKWP010000226.1:0-2721 GCA_035529535.1 Anaerolineae bacterium
GCCGACCAGGCGAGTTTTCATCGCCAGGCGACCCTGGTCGGCGATGCCATCCAGGGCCGGGTGCGCACGCTGACGACCGTGGCGTTCGCCATCCTGGGATTGACGGCGCTGGCGGTGCTGCTGGCGGCCGGCGCGCTCGCCCGCACCATCTCCGTGCCGGTCCAGAGACTGACGGAGGCCGTTCAGGCGGCGGAGCAAGGGGACCTGGAAGCGGCTCGCCAGAGGGCACTGGCCGTGCGCAGCAGGGACGAGTTGGGCACGCTGGCCGAGGGCTTTCGCCAGATGGCCGCCCAACTGCAGGAGACGTTGGCCGGCCTGGAGCAGCAACTGGCCGAGCGCCGGCGGGCGGAAGAGGCACTCGAGGTCGAGCACAGGGCACTGCAAGAGAGCGAAGCACGCTATCGCACGCTGTTCGACGGTGTGCCGGTGGGGCTCTACCGCACTGCGCCGGGCGGGCAGGTCATGGACGCTAACCCGGCCCTGGTCGAGATGCTGGGCTACCCGGATCGGGAGAGTTTGCTGACGGTGAACGCGGCCGACCTGTACGCAGACCCGGCGGAGCGTGCCCGCTGGCGAGCCCTGATGGAGGAAAAGGGGTTAGTGCGTGACTTTGTGGTCCAGTTCCGCCGCTACGATGGTGAACTGATGTGGGTCAACAATTCCTCGCGGGTGGTCCGCGAGGCGGAGCACGGGGATGCGTTGCCAGGGCGCGTGTTGTCGTATGAAGGGAGCCTGGAAGACATCACCGAGCGCAAGCGGGCGGAGGAGCAACTGCGCAAGTACCAGGAACGCCTGGAGGAGCGGGTGCAGGAGCGTACGGCCGCCTTGGCCGCTGCCAACGAGCAGATGCGGCGCGAGATGGCCGAGCGCGAGCGGGCCGAGGAGGAATTGCGGGAAGCCAAGGCCGCCGCCGAACAGGCCAACGCCGCCAAGAGCGCCTTTCTGGCCAGCGTGAGCCACGAACTGAGAACGCCGCTCACCTCCATTCTTGGCTTTGCCAAGATCATTGACAAGCGATTGGGCGAGCGCATCTTCCCCCAGGTCCAGGCGGACGACGCCAGGACTCAGCGTGCCATGGGCCAGGTGGCCGAGAACATCAAGATCGTGGCGGCTGAGGCAGAGCGGCTCACGGCGCTGATCAACGACCTGCTCGACCTGGCCAAGATCGAGGCTGGAAAAGTGGAATGGCGGGCGGAACGGGTGCGTGTGTCCGAGCTGGTTGACCGGGCCGCCGTGGCCACCTCGGTGCTGTTTGTACAGAAGGGACTGCCGCTGCTCCGAGAGATCCCCGATGACCTGCCGGAAATCGTGGGCGACAGGGACAGGTTGGTGCAGGTGCTGATCAATCTGTTCTCCAACGCCATCAAATTCACCGACGCGGGTTCGGTCACCTGCCAGGCCCGGCGCGCCGGTGGGGCAATCGAAGTGAGTGTCAGGGACACCGGGGTGGGCATCAGCGAGGCCGACCAACACAAGTTGTTCGAGCGGTTCAGGCAGGTGGGGGACACGCTGACCGAAAAGCCCCAGGGCACCGGACTGGGGCTGCCGATCTGCAAGGAGATCGTGGAACACTATGGGGGACACATCTGGGTGGAGAGTGAGCCAGGACGAGGCAGCACCTTTTCCTTCACGCTGCCGATCCAGGCAGCCGCGACCAGCGGCGGAACAGGCCGGCCGCGCAAGGCCATCAACATTGAGGGGCTGATCCAACAACTGGAAGCGCGCCGGGCCGGGCCGGCCTCGTCCCGCAGCAATGGCCGGCACACCATTCTGATCGTGGACGACGACGTCCACATTCGCGAATTGCTCAGGCAAGAGTTGCACGAAGCGGGCTACGAAGTGCAGGAGGCCGGGGACGGGCGGGAGGCGTTGGCCCAAATCAGGCAGAAACGGCCGGACCTGGTGGTCCTGGACGTGATGATGCCAGAGATGAGCGGCTTTGACGTGGCGGCGGTTCTCAAGGGAGACCCGCAGACCATGGACTTGCCGATCATCATCCTGTCCATCGTCGAGGACCAAGAGAGAGGATATCGCCTGGGCGTAGATCGCTATCTGACCAAGCCCATCGAGACGGGCGTCGTGCTCGAGGAAATCGAGCGGCTGCTGGCGCAGGGAGTGTCCCGCAATAAAGTGATGGTGGTGGACGAAGATGCCTCTACGCTCAAAACGCTGACCGAGGTCTTGCGGGCTAAAGGCTACGAGGTGGTGGAAGCGGCCAGCGGGGATGAGGCGATCGAGAAGGCCCTGCGCGCCAGGCCCGACATGATCATCCTGAACGCGGTGCTCCCGCAGCAGCGGGAGATCGTCAAGACCCTGCGCTTCGAGCGGGGCCTGGAGCACGTACTCTTTCTCTTGTTCGATTGAGGAGGCCTCGTGGGACCCAAGATCCTGATCGTGGACGACGAACCTCACATCCGGCTGCTCATCGAGCAGACGCTGGAAGACCTGGAAGACCAAGGGGTGGAATTGCTGCTGGCGACCAACGGCGAGGAGGCTCTCGACGTCATCCAGGCGGAACGGCCGCCGTTGGTCTTTCTGGACGTGATGATGCCCAAGATGAACGGGTTTGAGGTCTGCCATACCGTCAAGCGGGAGTGGGGGCTGCAAGACGTCACCATTGTGATGCTGACAGCCAAAGGCCAGGAGTCTGACAGGCAGAAAGGGGAGGCCGTGGGCGCCGATACCTACGTGACCAAACCCTTCGACCCGGACGAGTTGCTC
>DATKWP010000227.1:0-2867 GCA_035529535.1 Anaerolineae bacterium
GGGCCGCCGTTCTCTCCATAAAGGTTACCGCAGCCAACTTTGCGCGGAATCTCGATGTCCATCTGCCACAACGGGTAGCGGTTGCGCTCCACCGCACCGACGACGACGTCGGCCCCGGGCAGCGCCTCGCGGCGCTCGGTAGTGGACGTGATCTTCATCTCGGCCTGCCAGGTCTCGTTCAGGCGCCGGGCCAGCCGCGTCATGCGGCCCAGCCGCTCCTCGTCAATGTCCACCAGGACCATCTCGCTCCCCTTCAGTTCAGAAGCCTCCATCAAGTCTCGGATAGTCATGGTGCCAAACGAATAACTGCCCGCACCGATGACGACAAACTTGGTTCCCATATTCCATCTCTCCTTATCGTGATTGGAGAAACCGGGTTTTTAGGAAAAAACCCGGTTTCTTGTGGTTACCTTCCCGAAAGCTTCGCGCATCACGTTCGATGGCTCACTCCAGGCTTTCGGGAAGGTCTCCTATACTCGGCCGCGTGGCGGTACATGGCCACGACGTTGTCCACCGGGCAATCCGGCAAGATGTTGTTCGCGGGCAGGATGAACAGCGCGCATTCGGCCGCCAGCGTATCTATGATGCGCTCCACGTCCCTCTGCACGTCCTCCACCGTGCCAAAAGGCAGCGTGGTGGTCACCGAGGGACCGGCCCACAGGGTCAGCCTCTCGCCATCCAGCGTACGCCGCCTGGCCAGGTCGGCGATGTCCACCCCATATTCCTCCTAAAAGCCCTGGAAGCCTGAGACACCGCAGGACAGAAGATCGTCTACGATCGGCCGGAAATCGCCGTCACTGTGCCACACCGTGCGGAATCTAGCCTCGCGCAGAGGCTCGATGGAGCGGCGCACGTGCGGGAAGTAGAACTCGCGCAAGAACCTGGGGGAGACCACCGGACCGCCACCCCCGCAGATGTCGGTCCCGATCAGCGTGAGCGGGACCATGTCCAGTTCCTCGTACACCTCTACGACGATCTCCGCCTTGCGCCGGCAGACCCCGACCTCGCTCTCGAAGAACCTCCCTGCCGCTTCTGGATAGAGCTGCATGAACATGAGATAGTTCTCGGTTCCAAATTCCCAGTACCATTCGAACCTGGGATGAACCACCTCCCACAGCGTAGGCAGGTAGACCACGTCGCCCATCTTCGCCTGCATCGCCAGGATCCCAGCCTTGAACTCCTCGCGCCAGGCCTCGGCGTCGAACCTCCTCAGCGCCTCCGCGGGCGATGGCCGCGACCTGGCAAAGGCCAGCACATCCTCCGGGGTTTTGTAGCGGTCTTTGTATGCCTCGAACTTTTCCTTCGTCAGGCCACCCCGATAGTCGCCCGGCTGCTCCGGTACGACGACCATGATCATCCCATCCACGTCTAACGCGCGATGGGCCTCGATGGCCCATTGCAGCGGGTCTTGCCAGTACTCTTCCGCGGTACATCCGGCCAACGCCTGATGCTGGAGATCGCCGAGCACCCATCCCCCCAACAGGGGCACGCGGTCGGTCTTTTCGAACCGCAGCGCCGCCAGCAACCGTTCACGTCTCGTGGATGCTCTGCCCAAGGCCCTCACCCCCGGCCCCTCTACCAAGGCTGGGAGAGGGATGTTCCACCAGCCATGCCCCCTACCCCTTCACACCCGTGATCACGATGCCCTGGATGTAGGCCTTCTGGGCAATGAAAAACAGAACCAGGGGCGGCAGCATGGCGATGAAAGAGACGACCATGAGTTCCGACCACAGGACGCGGTAGGTGGCCCGCAGGTACGAGAGCGCCAGCGCGAGGGGGAACGTCTCCATCTTGCTGAGATAGATCAGCGGCCCCAGGAACCAGTTCCACGAGCCGGTGAACTCGAAAATCGCCATGATGCCCACGGCCGGCTTGGCCAGGGGCAGCATGATACGGAAGAACAGCCCCAAGACCCCACATCCATCAATCCTGGCCGCGTCGTCCAGGTCGCGCGGAACGGTGGTGTAGAACTGGCGCATCAAGAAGATAAAGTAGGCGTTGGCGAAAAACTGCGGGATGATCAGGGGCTTGTAACTGTTGATCCACTTAAGCCTGGAGAACAGGATGAACAGCGGGATCATGGTCACCTGTTGCGGGAGCATCATTGTGCTCAGCACGATCAGGAATAGGACCCGGCTGCCGCGAAAACGCAGGCGGGCGAACGCAAAAGCCACGTTCGCCAGGCTCATGAACAGCGAGTTGCGGATGAAGACCCAAATGCCACTCCATCACTCCACCCAGGGAAGCCAGGGCCGGTTGGCGGCCAGCAGTTCCTCCAGCAGCAGCTTGGCCACCTCCCACGATGGGACGAGGGGGTGGGCCATAGCAGCCTGCATGGCCACGTGCTTCGAACCCTCCACCGCCGCCTGCACGGTGAGGCTCTCGTACGCCTTCACCGCCTGGACCAGCCCGCGTATGGGCAGCGGGAGCGCCCCCATACGCAAGGGGTGCGGCCCCGTCCGGTCCACCAGGCACGGCACTTCCACCGAGGCATCGTCGGGCAACCCATCCACCGCCCCCTGATTGAGCACCTGGACAATCTGGCGCTCCCCCGTGTTGTAGTGGATAGCCCGCATGGCGGCGAAGGCCACGTCGGAGTAGCCGCCCCCACCCCGCTGGGCCAGCAGGGCCGGCTTTTCGGCCAAATGCGGGTCGGCGTACTGGCGCAGCAGTTCCGCCTCAATCTCCTTGACCTGCTCGCCCCGCGTGCGCACGCCGGGCGCGCTGGCCTCCTGCACCACTTGCGTGCGATGGTAATAGTAACGCAAATAACTGGCCGGGATGGCCCCCAACGCCCGCAACCACTCCGCGTCCACGCTCCAGTGATCGGCCACCGCCTCGATCGCCTGGGCGGTGACGTCCTGGCC
>DATKWP010000228.1:0-5858 GCA_035529535.1 Anaerolineae bacterium
GCCAAATACGACAATTTCATTGGCGGCAAGTGGGTCGCCCCGGTCAAGGGTGCATACTTCGACGTCATCACCCCGATCAGCGGCAAGCCTTTTACCAAGGCTGCCCGCTCCAGCGCCGAAGACATTGAGTTGGCACTCAACGCCGCGCACGCCGCCGCCGACAAGTGGGGCCGCACACCGCCAGCCGACCGCGCCAACGTGCTGCTCAAGATCGCCGACCGCATCGAAGCCAACCTCGAACTGCTGGCCTACGCCGAGACGGTAGACAACGGCAAGCCGATTCGCGAAACGCTGAATGCCGACATCCCGCTCACCATCGACCACTTTCGGTACTTTGCTGGCTGCGTGCGCGCGCAGGAAGGCGGAATCAGCGATATCGACGAGAACACCGTCGCCTACCACTTCCACGAGCCGCTCGGCGTCGTCGGCCAGATCATCCCGTGGAATTTCCCGATCCTGATGGCGACGTGGAAGATCGCTCCCGCGATCGGCGCCGGCAACTGCGTGGTGCTCAAGCCCGCCGAATCCACTCCGATCAGCATCCTGGTGCTGGCCGAACTGATCGCCGACCTGTTGCCCCCGGGCGTGCTCAACATCGTCAACGGTTACGGGCGCGAGGCCGGCATGCCGCTGGCCACCAGCAAGCGCATTGCCAAGATCGCCTTCACCGGCTCCACGACCACCGGCCGCGTCATCGCACAGGCCGCCGCCAACAACCTGATCCCGGCCACGCTGGAACTCGGCGGCAAGTCGCCCAACATCTTCTTCCGGGATATCGCCGACGCCGACGACGGGTTCTTTGACAAGGCCATTGAAGGCCTTGTGCTGTTCGCCTTCAATCAGGGGGAAGTGTGCACCTGCCCGTCCCGCGCCCTGATCCAGGAATCCATCTACGACACGTTCATGGCGCGCTGCCTGGCCCGCGTCAAGGCGATCAAGCAGGGAAACCCGCTGGATACCGACACCATGCTCGGCGCCCAGGCCTCCAAGGAACAGTTGACCAAGATCTTGACCTACCTCGATCTTGGCAAAAAGGAAGGCGCCCAGGTGCTGATCGGCGGCAAGCAGGCGAACCTCGGCGGCGAACTGGAAGGCGGCTACTATGTTCAGCCAACAATGTTCAAGGGTCACAACAAAATGCGCATCTTCCAGGAGGAAATCTTCGGCCCGGTGCTCGCCGTGACCACCTTCAAGGACGAGGCGCAGGCGCTGGAAATAGCCAACGATACGCTATACGGCCTCGGCGCCGGTGTTTGGAGCCGTAATGGCAACGTCGCCTACCGAATGGGCCGCGCCATCAAGGCCGGCCGTGTGTGGACCAACTGCTACCATGCATACCCTGCCCACGCCGCCTTTGGCGGCTACAAGGAATCCGGCATCGGTCGGGAGACGCACAAGGTGATCCTCGACCACTACCAGCAGACCAAGAACCTGCTGGTCAGCTACAGCGAGCAGAAGCTCGGCTTCTTCTGATTCTTCGCTCGCCGTTCAACAGGTCACTCTTCGGGGGCGGGCGACCGCTCCCTTTTTACGCATGGAGACAGGCATGGTTGAAAAAGTTATTGCCACGGAAGCGGCGCTCGAGCTCATCGAGTTGCTCAAGCGGAAACACGGTCCACTGATGTTCCACCAGTCTGGCGGCTGCTGCGACAACAGCGCCGCCAACTGCTTCCTGCCCGGCGAAATCACCATCGGCGCCGGCGACGTCTATCTCGGTGACATCGGCGGCTGCCCTTTCTACATTGGCAAGTCGCAATACGAATACTGGAAGCATACCCAGCTCATCATCGACGTGATCGAAGGACATGGCGGCACGTTCTCGCTCGAAGGGCCCGAGGGGAGGGCCTTTCATACGAGGTCGCGGGTTTTCAGCGATGCGGAGTTGGCGGAGCTGAGCGGAGAGGGGAACGCGATGGGCAGGTGACTGCATACTGCTATTAGTACCCGCATAAACAATGTCCTTTCGAATTAAACCCCTCCATCTGGACGAGGGGAATTGCCCCGAAGTCCGCACGGACCGCAAACCCGGCGCAAACAACCGGCATTTTCGGGGTGATAACGGGGTTCTTCCCGAAGGCTGTTGACGCGGGATTTCCTTTACAGTACGATGACTTTCCTCTCGGACGCGCCCTTAGCTCAGCTGGATAGAGCGCTTGACTTCGGAGCGGATCGGCGTGCTCACGTATACCCCCGTCTTTTCAGCGTTTTCACCCCCCGCAAACAACTTTCTAAACCGGAATGATCACCCGTATCGCCTAAAAAAAAGTTCAACTCCTGATCATGCTGCGATTTCCACCTCCCCTGTGGACTGTCTGTGGATTACCCTGTGGAAATTCAGGACGGTTCCTATCGCAGTGGACCTCTCATCAGACCGCCTAATTTTTGGGCACCCCATCGGGTCGCAGATTCCGTTGATAGATGCACATAGGCATTGTCATGAAGTGACAGCAGGACGCAAACCCGGCGCAAACAAAACGGTCCCCATGTTCCATGAGACGACGCGCATTACTATCTGGCTTATTTAAGTATTGAATTAGCCAAGTGATAGGCAAGGTTAATTGGAACTGCATTCCCAATAAGTATCGCTCCATCGTTAACAGCCTTTACGTATAATAGTGGGGCAGGTCCCTGAATTAGAGGGAGCATGATACGTCGGCATACTGCAATCTCTCTGGTGCTCTACAGCGGCGCCGATCCGTTCGCGGTGCAGAAATTGGCGGGGCATTCGGACGTCAGGCTCACTACCCAGAATCAATGCGAATACAACACGGTACCGGTCATTCGCAACGGGCGATTGATCGGAATTGTGACGAAGGACAACGTGGGAGAGTTCCTCATGTTGCAGGCCGCGCTCGGTGGCACGAAGGGGGAGCGGCCGGAAAAAACGTCTGTTTCTCGGACGCGGGAAGAATTCACTTAATAATGATGGAGTATTTTTATTCTCTTCCCCCCATCATGCAAGCTCTCCTTGCGACGTGCTTTACGTGGATGATGACCGCTCTGGGGGCGGCGTCGGTATTTCTGATCAGGGAGATGAGCAGGAAGGTCCTGGACGGAATGTTGGGATTTGCGGCCGGGGTCATGATCGCCGCCAGCTACTGGTCCCTGCTGGCCCCGGCCATCGAGATGTCCGAGGGGAAAGACCTCCCAGCCTGGTTTCCGCCCATGGTGGGGTTCCTCGCCGGCGGTGTTTTCCTGAGGGGCGTCGACAGGGTGCTGCCGCATCTGCACATCGGCTTTCCCCGGGAGGAAGCGGAAGGCATCAAGACTTCCTGGCAACGCAGCACCCTTCTCGTCCTGGCCATCACCTTACATAACATCCCGGAGGGGCTGGCGGTGGGCGTGGCCTTCGGGAGCGTCGCGGCCGGCTTGCCCGCCGCTTCGATGGGGGCGGCCATCGCCCTGGCCCTCGGGATCGGGATGCAGAACTTCCCCGAAGGGATCGCCGTGTCCGTGCCGCTTCGCCGCGAGGGGATGTCCCGCCGAAAAAGTTTCTGGTACGGGCAGTTGTCCGGCATGGTCGAACCCATCGCCGGAGTCATCGGTGCGGCAGCAGTCCTTGTTTCGGAACCCCTTCTGCCTTATGCCTTGAGCTTTGCAGCAGGCGCGATGATATTCGTCGTGGTTGAGGAGGTGATCCCGGAGTCGCAACGCGGTGGAAACACGGACTTGGCGACGCTGGGTGCGATGCTCGGTTTCGCGGCAATGATGGTCCTCGACGTGGGCCTCGGCTGATTCGGGTGGACTGCTGCGAGCCGGACAAGCTTGTCGAGCGCGCGAACCCGAGCGGCACGAGCGCCGCTACCGAGATGACGAATACCTGGGCAAGCCGCGCAAGTCCTTCCTGAGCGAAGCGTTGTCTGTTGCTGTTGTTCGCTGTGCTTTGTTTGGAGGGTAGGGATTCATGGATCTCTCGGTTCTTGGTTTGTTCATTCTCGGGTTGGTGCTGCTGGTGGCCGGCGCCGTGTTGCTGGTGCGTGGTGCCTCCAAACTCGCCCTGTCTCTGGGCATCTCGCCGCTGGTGGTCGGACTAACAGTTGTCGCCTTCGGCACAAGTTCGCCGGAACTGGCCGTATCGGTGCAGTCAGCCTTATCTGGCCGGGTGGATATCGCCCTCGGTAACGTGGTCGGCAGCAACATTCTAAACGTGTTGCTCATCCTCGGTGCCACGGCCCTCATCACGCCGCTCCTCGTTCACCGGCAACTGATCCGCCAGGGGGTGCCGGCGATGATCGGGATATCACTCCTGCTCTGGGCCCTGGCCGCCGACGGTGGCCTCGGTCGCTGGGATGGGCTCCTGTTGGTGAGCCTGCTGGCCGGATACACAGTGCTGACCGTCCGCCAGAGTCGGCGGGAGACTGCGGCCGTGGGCGCTCCGCCCATCCCTGACAAGACGACAGGCTGGGACCGCCACTGGGGGGTACAGGTGCTGCTGATACTGGTCGGCTTGGCGCTGCTGGTGTTGGGCTCCGACGGACTGGTGCGGGCGGCGGTTACCTTGGCCCGGCAACTTGGCGTGAGCGACCTGATCGTCGGCTTGACGATCGTCGCCGCTGGCACCTCCCTGCCCGAAGTGGCCACTTCCATCATCGCCGCGGTGCACGGCGAACGCGACATCGCCGTCGGCAACGTGGTCGGCAGTAACTTTTTCAACATCCTCGGTGTACTGGGCATCTCCGCCAGCCTCGCCCCGGCCGATCTCGTCGTGGCCCCGTCCATGCTGGCTTTCGATCTGCCATTAATGGCGGCGGTTGCAGTGGCTTGTCTGCCCATCTTCTTCACCGACCACCTCATTGCTCGCTGGGAGGGTGCGCTGTTCCTGGCTTACTATGCCGCCTACCTCGCCTACATGATCCTGGACGCTTCAGAGCATGATGCTCAGGTCGGCTTCTCGATGGTAATGATTGGCTTCGTGTTGCCGCTGACCGCCATCACGATGATCGTGTTGGCCTGGCGTCATTGGCGAGTTGTGCAGGGGCGGAGAACTTCATGAGCCGCATCAGCCACTCCCATGACGGCGGCCCGACCTATCTGTCGCTCGCTGCCATTCCCTTCAGCCTGTTCCTGGTCCTTGCATGGAGTCTGGTTCGCTTTCCGCTGACCAACCCCCCGTGATCGGTCCACCCGTATCTTAGTGTAAGAATCCTGCAGCAGTCTCCAACGAATTCCAGGGACTTGGAAAACCAATGCCCGGGAAGGCGATCGTTTCAGGTGCCGGAGGCCGATATCCCAACGCACTATGCGGTCTGACTCCGTTGTAGTGCCGCCGCCACTGCTCGATCAGAACACGGGCCTCCTTCAGCGTGTAGAAAAGCTCCCGGTTCAGCAGCTCGTCCCGCAGTTTTCCGTTGAACGATTCGATGTATCCATTCTCCCAAGGACTGCCCGGCTCGATGAACAGCGTTCCCACGCCCAGTCTCCCGAGCCACTCACGAACCGCCCTGGCGCAGAACTCCGGCCCGTTGTCGGACCGGATGTGTGCCGGAATGCCACGGCGGATGAACAGATCCGCCAAGGTGTAAAGAACCTCGCTGGAATCGATCTTCCTCCCCACGACGATGGCCAGGCACTCCCGGCTGAACTCGTCGATCACCGTCAGCATCCGGTAGGCCTTGCCCTCATGCGTCCGGTCCGCCACGAAGTCGTACGCCCACACGTGGGTCGGATATTCCGGCCGGAGTCGCACGCAGGAACCGTCGTTGAACCACAGCCGGCCCCGCTTAGGCTGCCGGGCCGGCACCTTTAATCCTTAGCGCCGCCAGATCCTCTCCACCCGTTTCTTGTTGACCCTCCATCCCACTTCCCGCAAAAGGCCGGTAACCCGTTTGTATCCGTATCTACCGTACTGGCCGGCCAAC
>DATKWP010000229.1:0-3895 GCA_035529535.1 Anaerolineae bacterium
CTCTCCACCCAGGACGACGTGGCGGCGGCGCTCGTCTCGTACTATGAAATCCCCGTCTTTGCCATCAAGGGGGAGGACAACGAGACCTACTACAAGCACATCCACGCCGCGCTCGACCACAAGCCCCACATGACCATGGACGACGGGGCCGACGTGGTGAGCACACTCCACAAAGAGCGCACCGAACTGATCGGCAACGTCATCGGCGGCACCGAAGAGACCACCACCGGCGTCATCCGGCTGCGGGCCATGGCGCGCGACGGCGTGTTGCGTTACCCCATCGTTGCCGTCAACGATGCCATGACCAAGCACCTCTTCGACAACCGCTACGGCACCGGGCAATCCACGCTGGACGGCGTCATCCGTGCCACCAACGTCCTCATCGCCGGCAAGACCGTCGTCGTCGCCGGTTACGGCTGGTGCAGCCGCGGCATCGCCATGCGGGTCAAGGGCTTGGGAGCCAACGTCGTCGTCACCGAAGTCAACCCGCTCAAGGCTCTGGAAGCGGTCATGGATGGCTACCGGGTTATGCCGATGGCGGAAGCCGCGCCGGTCGGCGACATCTTTATCACCTCCACCGGCGATATCAACGTGGTGGGCCGGCAGCATTTTGAAGTGATGAAGGATAGCGCCATCGTCGCCAACTCCGGCCATTTTAACGTGGAGGTCAACATTCCGGCGCTGGAAAAAATGGCCAGCGGAGCGCCACGCCGGGTGCGTCCCTTCGTGGACGAGTACACCCTCCAGGACGGACGCCACATCTATCTCCTGGCGGAAGGCCGGCTGGTCAACCTGTCCGCCGCCGAGGGCCACCCCAGCGCGGTGATGGACATGTCCTTCGCCAACCAGGCGCTGTGTGCCGAGTACATGCGGAACCACGCCGGCGAACTGGAATGCACCGTCTACCCGGTGCCGGAGGAGATTGATCGGGAGATCGCTCGCATCAAGTTGCACGCCATGGGGGTCGAGATTGACGTGCTGACGCCCGAACAGGAGAAATACCTGTCGTCGTGGGAAGCAGGAACGTAGCCACAGGCCAGAGCCCACACTCCAGGCCCCAGGCCATCGTGTTGCATCCGATTGGCCACGTGGAACGGGATGAGGGGACAGGGCTGGCAGACGACGCACTGCGCGCCCGCCCGGCCCGCATCGTGCTCGATCCCGCCTTGGCTGAGGGGTTGGTGGGGCTGGAGCCCGGCAGCGACGTCGTCGTGCTCTTCTACTTCCACCAATCTACCGGCTACGACCTGCAACTCCATCCCCGGGGCGACCCCAGCCGGCCGCTCCGGGGCGTGTTTGCCACCCGCAGCCAATACCGGCCCAACCCCATCGGCCTGACCGTCGTGCGCGTCCAGCGCGTCGAAGACCACGTCCTGGAGGTCGTCGGACTGGACGCGCTGGACGGCTCACCCGTGCTGGACATCAAACTGCACGCCTCGTACTTCGACGCGCCATATTCCGAATAGACACGTGCTCGGCGCGGACCACAGTCCGCGCCAGGCCCGCCGGACTGTGGTCCGGCGGGAGCAGGCGGCTTCGCTCACGGCGCGTAGCGGAACGGATGGCGCGCGGCTGCCTTCTCGTGGATCAGTTCCTCCACCGTGGGCCGGCCCTCCAGGGCCTTGCGGATGGCCTGGCGCATGGCCTTGTAGTTATTGAGTTCCACCCGCTTGGCGATGGAGGCGGCGGGATGGACGAACACGTTGGCGATCAGCACGACGTCGTCCAGGATCGCCTCGGGCAGGAAGCCGTCTTCGACGCTCAGCCGGATGGCCAGGTTGACCCCGGCGGCAGCATCCTCGTAGAACAGGCGGTGCTGCTTGGCCGTGCGGACGGTTACCGTCGGTACCAGCAGCGTGCGCGGCTGCTCGTGGATGACGCGCAAGCCCCGTGCCTCCCCCCAGCCGGCCAGCGAGCGCTCCAGTGCGCGACCTACCGGGCCATCTTTTAACCCCAGCAACAGGTCCACGTGGGCCAGTTCCTGGAACGGCGGGCCGGCGAACCCCTCCCCCACCTTCAGTGCGAAGCCGGAGATCGTGCGCGGCGTCTGGTGGATGGCAAAAACCTCTGTTCTCACCTGCCGTCCTCCCAGGTCGTAGGTGACCGGCGCCCTCTTGATCTTGTCTATGCCGGGCAGTTCCAGTTGCAGCCGCACCTCCTCGCGGTCCTCGCGGCGGAAGGCCCCGCCGGGCATGACCGGATGGCGCGAATGGCCGACGGCCACCCCCATCATGCAGAGCGCCTCCTTGACCGCCTGGGTGGAGCCGTTGTTGGCGATGATGCGCACCAGTTTCTGCACCTGCTGCTGCCAGTGTTGTGCCGTCGCCAGGTCGCCCTCCAGCGTGGCGTGGTACACGCGCTGCCACAGGTCAGGGATGACGTTGGCGCTGGCCAGGATCGCCCCATCCGCCCCCGCGGCCAACGCCGCCTGCACGACCTCGTCGTGGCCGACAAAGATGGCCACTTTTCCCTTCACCTTCTCGAACAGCGCCTCCATGAACGGGAGGTCGCCGGAGGAATCCTTGATGCCGATCGCGTTGTCAAAGTTGAGCAGCATGCCCTCGGCCGTCCACCACTGGAAATGGGTCCCGGCGCACTGTGGGATGTTGTAGAGCACGAGTGGCAGCCCCACCTGGTCCACCGCCGCAAAGTGATCGTAGACCTCGTTAAAGGCCGGCTTGAGGAAGTAGGGGGCGACGATCAACGCCCCGGTAACGCCCGCCTCTTTGGCCCACTGCGTCAGCGCCACCGTCTCGCGGGTGGAGGTGCACCCGGTGCCGGCCAGCACCGGCACGCGCCCGCCTACCTCGTCCAGGCAGATCTCCAAGACCTGTTTGCGCTCCTCCACCGTCAGGTACGAGAACTCGCCCGTCGTGCCGCACGGTACCACGCCGTCCACGTGGGGCAGCACGAAGCGGATCAGTTCGCGGTAAGCCCCCTCGTCAACCCTGTCGTCCGCTGTGAAAGGGGTCACCAGTGCAGGAAAAATCCCCTTGAACCATTCCGTTTTGTAGCCCATGATATTCCCCTCAGTTTCCTAGTCCCTGGTCCCTGGTCCCTGGCCCCTGCTTCCCGAAAACACCTGCGCCAGTGCTGTGCTCGCGGCGGCGTGGACACTTTGGTAGAGCGCGTGGCGGTCCAACGCGCGGGGGTGCACCGTCACCAGGGCAATCATCACCTCGTCGTCAACTGCCGCGGGCGGGATGTGGCCCGCTTCCAGCGCATCCACGATGGCCCGCCCGAGGGCCGACTGGGTGGGGCCGTAGATCATGTTGGCCTGGCGCAGATTCTTCTGCGGCAGCGCCGGCAGGATCAGTGTGGAGGGGCGCACGGTGAGCCCGGGCTCCAGGATGCCCGTCAGCGCCTCCCGCCCGTGCAATGGGTAGGTCAATTGCAGCGCGTAGGCGTCGCCCAGCGCCGTCTCCTTCCCTCCGGCGATGAGGTCAATCTGGACCTTGTTCAGCCCTTCGCCGGCCATCCCGCTGCCCACGCGCAAGCGGTGGATGGCGATGACGTCCGGCGTGATCTCCAGATCGCCAAAGCGGGCCGCCAGCGGGCCCCCGGGATACTCGAAGGGCACGTCCTCGACCGGCACCTTGCCCAGTTTCTCCAGTTCGAGTTGGATCTCGGCGCGGGTCTCGTGGATGAGCGCCCCACCGGTGGCCTTGAGCGGCCGGCGTGGCGGCCCCATGTCGAGCCCCATCATCTTGAGCGCGGCCTTCACGGCCACCCCTCCACCGTGGCGGCAGAAGATGCGCGACAGTTTCTGCACGCGGCGCTGGAGAGCGCGGGCCTCCTGTAGATGCCCCTCGCCGGCCAGGCGGATGACCTCTTGCCAGACCTCCGGATAGACCTGCGCGCTGGCCAGGATCACGCCGCTCACCCCGCCGGCCAG
>DATKWP010000230.1:0-3505 GCA_035529535.1 Anaerolineae bacterium
CATCATCCCCGACCATTACGTCTTCCGCATGCTCTACTCGCAGGGCATCCCACTGGAAGCGTTGGGTATTCCCCGCGCTGATGGCGGCCCGGTGGAGCAGGATCATCGCAAAATCTGGCAGGTTTTCGCCGAGAACTTCCACCTCTTTCGCGGGACGCCGTCCGGCACCTGGCTGTCCAACGAACTATGTGGGGTGTTCGGCATCGAAGAGAAACTGACCGGGGAGACGGCCCAGGCCATCTACGACCAGATCGCGGCCAAACTGGCGACACCCGAATTCCGCCCGCGGGCGCTGTTCGAGCGGTTTAACATTGAAGTGCTCTGCACCACCGACGCGGCTACTGACTCACTGAGCCACCACCAGACCATGCGGGCCTCTGGATGGCAAGGAGTGGTCCGGCCCACCTTCCGGCCCGACGGCCTAGTCAACCTGCTGACACCCGGCTGGCGGAAGAACATAGACGCCTTGAGCGACGCCAGCGGCATCGCCGTCCACTCCTACCCGGCCTTCGTCCAGGCCCTCGAGAACCGGCGAGCCTTCTTCAAGTCACTAGGGGCCGCCGCCACCGATCACGGTGCGCAGTCGGCGTACACGGCCGAGTTGTCCCCGTCCGAAGCGGACGCCATCTTCCAGCGGGCGCTCTGTGGCCAGGCCACGCTCGAGGACGCCTACCGCTTCACCGCCCACATGATCATAGAGAGCGCGCGACAAAGCCTCGAGGATGGGCTGGTGATGCAGTTCCACGTGGGCTCGGTGCGCAACCATAACCCGTTCATATTCGACCGCTTTGGTCCCGACAAGGGGTGCGACATCCCGGAGCACAGCGAGTTCACCCACAACCTGCGCCCGTTGCTGATCAAGTACGGCGACGACCCCCGGCTGGCGTTCGTCCTCTTCACGCTCGACGAGTCGGCCTACGCGCGCGAACTGGCTCCCCTGGCCGGGCATTATCCGGCGCTGCGGCTCGGGCCTCCATGGTGGTTCCACGACAGCCTGAACGGGATCCAGCGCTACCTCGACAGCGTGATGGAGACGGCGGGCCTCCAGAACACAGTGGGCTTTAACGACGACACGCGTGCCTTCCCCTCGATCCCCGCTCGCCACGACGTGTGGCGCCGGGCCAGCGCCAACTGGCTGGCAGGTCTGGTCGTGCGGTCTGTCGTGGACGAGGACGATGCCCGGGAGATGATCGTGGACCTGGCGTACGGGCTGGCCAAGAGGGCATACAGGTTGTAGTGAGCGGTGATCAGGGAGCAGGGATCGGCGAGTCAACGAATCGGCGAAAGGATGATGTGAGAGTTATGGAGCAATGGAGTGGACTCGAGGTTTATTCAGATTCGGTAGTGGAGGAGCGGGGAACCACGTATCTTCTGGCCCGGCGTGATAAAGGAGCGGAGAAACGATTGGGCGTGCTGGGCGACACGACCGGCTTTGAGGGAGTGCGCCACGAGGGGAGCGGGGCGCTCCTGTGCCCGCTCACGGCGGCCCATGCGGCTGCCTTACGCGCCCGTCTACCGTGGCTACGCCCGGTGCCGCTGGGCCTGCAGACCTCGGCGGGGTTCGGTGACCGGCTGGGGCTGGCGACCCCAGGACACGTGCGGGCAGCGCGCGAGTTCTCATCGCTTCCGCTGGACTGTTGTCCAGCGGGGCAGGCGGGCGTTGCGCCCATTTTCGCCCAGCAGTCGGTGCGAGAGAACGCCCGCACCGGGCGCACGCCACAGCAAGTGCTCGACGACGCCACGTGGGGCCTCTTCCAGGCCGGCTGGCATGAGCCGTGGGGCGCAGATGCCGACCACCTCAAAACCCCCGCCGATGTGGACGATTTTCTCGCGGCCGGATACACGCTGTACACGATAGACCCCGGCGATCACGTGGACAACAGTGCCCACACTGCTCCGCCGGCCGAGGTGGAGGCAAAGGTCCAGGCCCTCCCGTGGGACGCACTGGAAACGACCAGGCAGGACGTGGAGCGGCGGTACCTGGGCCGCTCCTTCGACCTGGGAGGCACCGCCCTCACGTTCGACCGGGAACTCTTGTGGCGGGCAGCGGCCAAGTACGGGCGCGCCATCGCCCACACGGTGTACATGTATCGGCACCTGGTCGAACACCTTCCCGAAAGGTCGGACCTTTCGGGAAGGTCGGGCGTCGAGTTGGAAGTTTCAGTGGACGAAACCCAGACCCCTACCTCGCCGGCAGAGCATCTCTTCGTCGCCAGCGAACTCTCGCGGCTAGGGGTGCGCTGGGTGAGCCTGGCTCCGCGCTTCGTCGGCCGCTTCGAGAAAGGGGTGGACTATATCGGCGACCTGGCGACCTTCGCGGCCGAGTTTGCCCGGCACGTGGCAGTGGCGCAGACGTTGGGGCCGTACAAACTGAGCCTCCACTCTGGCTCCGACAAGTTCAGCATCTACCCGATCGTGGCCCAGGCAGCAGGAGGGTTGGCGCACCTGAAGACGGCGGGCACGAGTTACCTGGAGGCTCTGCGAGCCATCGCCCAGGCAGAGCCAACCCTGTTCCGCGAGATCCTGGCCTTTGCCCGCGAGCGTTACGAGGTAGACCGGGTCACCTACCACGTCTCCGCACAACTGGACAGGGTCCCCGCTCCAGGTGTTCTCAAGGACAGCGACCTGCCTGGCCTGTTCGAGCAGTTCGACGCGCGGCAGGTATTGCACGTGACGTTCGGCTCGGTGCTGGACCGGTTCGGCGGC
This sequence comes from Anaerolineae bacterium, assembly GCA_035529535.1. Classification (GTDB taxonomy): domain Bacteria; phylum Chloroflexota; class Anaerolineae; order B4-G1; family B4-G1; genus DATKWP01. The sequence continues at coordinate 2,707 of DATKWP010000230.1, forward strand.
CGGCTGCTGGCAACCCTGCGCGAGCACGAGGAGGTTTATTACACGCTGCTAGAGTCGCACTTTAGACGGCACTTGTCACCTTTCACAGGATAAGGAACCTTCCCGAAAGGTCGGGCCTTTCGGGAAGGTCGGGCATCAAGTTGCGGCTTCCAACGCGAGAAAAGGAGATGATCTATGGCTCAACCGATAACCAAAGCGATCGTGCCTGCCGCTGGGCTGGGCACACGGCTCTTGCCGGCCACCAAGTCACAGCCGAAGGAGATGCTACCGGTGGGACGCAAGCCGGTGATCCAGTACGTGGTGGAAGAACTGCAGAGTGCGGGGCTGCGCCAGATCCTGATGATCACGGGCCGCCGCAAGCGGGCCATCGAAGATCACTTTGACGCGGACCCCGAACTTGTGTCGGCGCTGAGAGAGGCCGGAAACGAAGCGCTGTTGACCGACCTGTCCTACCTGGAGGACGAATCGCGCTTTTTCTACACCCGCCAGAGCGCCCCCGAGGGGCTGGGCGACGCGGTTTCGCTGGGCGCCGATTTCGTGGACGACGACGACTGCGTGGTCGCGCTGGGAGATTCGCTGATCGCCGCCCCCGACCCCGCTGCTCCGCTGCGGGCGATGGTGGAAGCCCACCGCCACCTGAAGGCGGCGGCCATCGTCGTCGTGGAAAAGGTGCCTCCAGAAGAGACTTTTCGCTACGGCATCGTCAACATCGAGGGGGCTGAGCCCCCTCCCGGCGAGCCGGTGGCCCTGACCGACATCGTCGAGAAGCCGCCGTCGGGCACTGCACCGACCACCCTGG
>DATKWP010000231.1:0-4472 GCA_035529535.1 Anaerolineae bacterium
CCCAGTTCCCTCCATATCAGCCCTCCAAGGATGGGGGCAGGAATCGTGAGCAGCCCCGTGAAGAGGCCAAGCACACCACTCCACTTCCCTTGCTTCTCGAGCGGAACGAGTTCCAACGTCATGGCACCTGTAACACCAGACGAGAGGGTATAGAAAACCTGAAGGGCCGCCGACAATACCAGCGTGAGCGCATTGGGCGAGAGAACGAGTAAGACATTGGAGGCATACCACAGCGGTGTGACCATGTAGATGACGCGCTTTCTCCCAATGCGATCCGCCAATCGCCCCAACGGAATGCCAAAGGCAACCTGCGCCACAACTGTAGCGCTAGCCATGACGCCCAACAGGTACTGATCTGCCCCCTTGATCTGGTGGGCGTAAAGCTGCACAAACGGTCAGAACACAGCCATAGGCAGCCCGGTTAGCGAAACGAGTGCAACCCATCGCCAAAGCTCCCTTCTTCCCTTGAAAAGGTAACGAAAGTCAGTGAGAAAGCCGAACCCGGCCTTTGCATCAGCCGTCTGTCCCAGTTGAGGTTCGCGCAGTTGGACAGCCACGAAGGCGAGAACGAGCCCATATCCCACAAATTGGATATAGTACAAGGGCCGAATGCCTTCGACCGTCATACCTCCAGAGAGCGACACCAAGTAGGCGGCGATCAGCGGTGAGATCATAGAGGCTATCGAAGCCAGGGTACCGCAGACGTTCTGCGCAGTCACCCGGTCCTTGTTCTGTACCGAATCGGCGCAGATTACGCTACAGCCCGTGCTGCTCAACCTCGCAGAGATGGAGGCAAGCATGGCCGTGGCGACGAGGATGCGCCAATCGTGCGCCAGCGCGTAGAGCAAGCCGCCCACCGCCGACAAGACTATACCCACCAGGTAGAACCGCTTGATGCCATAGCGGTCCATCAACCATCCTATGGGTGCAGAGATGAGAGCGCTGATCGCGCTGCCGACGCTGCTGAGACTTCCCAGTTGCACGGGGTCGGCCCCCAGGCCCACCGCGTATATCGCGTTGTATTGACCAGTGAGCCCGACCAGGGAACTGTTTGCGGCGGCGCGACCCACCCCCACGCGATAATTGCGCTTCTGCCTGTGTACAAAGTCCCTGAACGCTCCAATCAGCCTGCCAACCGTGTGCATTGTAATCCTCCTGGTAAGTCTAGTGAGGTGGAACTCCTCCAGCGCCCGAGCCGGAATTGAACCTGGTCATCAGGAATTCCCCCTCTTGGAGGCACACGGCCTCCTAGCGGCTCAACGTTCAGGTAGAGTCGGGGCTACACGACGCCACCGATGCACGACTGCCGGCCGCTCCGCCAACCCCAAACAGCGACACAGCCTTCTTCACATTGCGACTGCCGCACTTGGGGCACGTGGGGGCGGCCTGCCGGGAAGGTGAGCGCACGAACAGCTCGAACCCTTCACCACATTCCTCACACCGATACTCGTAGACTGGCATATACTTCCCCCTCAGCGGAAGAAGGCCCGGCCCTGGAACGCAAAGGCATCTTGAGCCTTGGCCACACAGCAGGGACGCATGGGCGGTAATTCGTCCCCAGGGCCAAAATAGCGCGCGCCCACGATCTCGCGCATGTCCGGCCGGATCTCGCCTCTCACGACCCGGCACTCGAAAAAGAGCGTCACCGGCTGCACCCGGTCGCCGTTGGGATAGGCAAAGGCGTACTCCGGGCCGGAATAGACGCCGATCAGCGCCACCGGCTCCACCTCCAGCCCGATCTCCTCGCACACCTCGCGCGCGGCCGCCTCGTCGGCCCGCTCGCCCGGCTCGACCGCGCCGCCGGGAAAGCCCCACAGGTCCTCTCCGTCACTGCGCCGCAGAAGCAGGATGCGCCCCCTCTCATCCCGGATGCAGGCCGCCGCGGCGGGGCTTAGCAGGAGATCGTGCCCGACGCACTCGCGCAGGCGGCCAAGGTAACCGGCTGCACCCATCGTCCCCTCTCCAAGTCGTTGAGCCATCAAGTATCACGGGCCTCGCTTACGGATGCTTTGCCCGTGCCGATCTCTCTCGACTGATCCTTGCCCTTCGGCGCCACGGTGGATGACCGGGCCTTTTTGTTGTCGGTCACGTAGAATCCTTTGCCCTTGAAGATGATCCCGGCAGGCTGGATCAGCCGGTGCACCCGGCCCCCGCACTCGGGACAGACCTTCAGTGGGTCGTCGGTGACAGACTGCCGGCGTTCGAATCGCACGCCGCAGACTTTACACTCGTACTCGTACAATGGCATGCTACTGACTCCTGGCGCTTACCCTTCGAGACCGGCTTGCGATGGCCTCTCGCAGCGTGCTTACCGCCAGTTCGGCGCAGTGGACGCTCTCCTCGGGCAGGCCACCCAGGGCATCGAGCAGGTCTTCCGGCGTGATCCCACCCGCCTCCTGCAGCGATAGCCCCTGGACCATCGTGGTCAGCGTGCTCCCACAGGCCACCGTCGGTCCGCAGCCGTCGGTCATGAAGCAGGCCTGCTCGATCCTCTCCCCGTTCAGCCGCAGGTAGACCTCCATCGTGTCGCCGCACGAACCGCGCACCACTCCGCATTCATCCGGCTCGGGCATGCGGGCCAGGTTCTTGGGGTTATAGAACGCCTCGATGACCTTGTCTGAGTAGACCGCCCGCGCCTGCTCGATGATCTGCTGCTGAAGCTCGTCTACAAAATGGTCGAAATCGGTTGCCATGCTTGATTGTCTACTTCCTTCTCAGATGTGGACGGCCTCTTTCTCGGCCGCTGCGCTCAGCTCACTCACGTTCCACAGGCGCGTGGGGTCTGTGAGGCGAGCGATGAACAGCATGCCGTCCAGGTGATCTATCTCGTGCTGCAGTGCGCGGGCCAACAGGGCCTTCCCCTCCACGGTGACCGGGCGGCCCTGGAGATTGAGCCCGTTCACCACCACCCACTCGGCCCGGCACACCTCCCCCACCAGGTCGGGCACGCTCAGGCAGCCCTCCAGCCCCACTTGCTCCCCTTCGGCGGCCGTGATGGTGGGGTTGACCAGTACGATGGGATTCTCCCCCACGTCCACGACGATCACCCGCTTACGAACGCCGACCTGCAGCGCGGCCAGCCCCACGCCAGACGCGGCGTACATCGTCTCCAGCATGTCACGGGCCAGGCGCCGCACGCGCCGGCTGACCCTGGGAACCGGCCGGGCCTGGCCCGACAGGATAGGATCGGGAACCGTGACGATCTCCAGCGCTGTCACCTCAGCCCACCGCCAACCGGTCCAGGCGCTCCATGGCCCTGTCCAACTGCTGCCGCAGCATCTCGATCTCCTCCCGCAGCCGGCCCGCCTCGTCTTCCTCGTATTCGCTCCCGCCGGCGACCTGCTCGTGGCCGTGCGCCACGCTCTCGCGGCACGGCGCGGCCCCTTGCAGCGCGCCGCCCAGGTACTGCTCCAGCGCGTGGCGCACCGTACCGGAGGCCCCGGTCACCGGCTCGATGCCGCACTGCCGGAACAGGTCGATCGCCCGCCGGCCCATCCCGCCGGCCAGCATCACGTTGGCGCCCAGGTGTTCGATGAAGGCGGGCACCTGCCCCGGCTGGTGGTTGCCGTAGTACGGGTTCTCCACCGCGCTGACCTGCCGCACCTGGCGGTCCTCAAGGTCTACGAGCACATAGTAGGGGCAGCGCCCAAAGTGCGGGCTGACCACGCTGTCCAGCCCCTTGTTATCGTCAGCCGAGATTGCGACACGCATGTCTCACTCCTCCTTCTGCAGCCGGTCGAGCCGCTCCATCACCTCGGCCAACTGCCCCTGCAGCTCGCCGGCCGCCTCTTTCAAAGCGGCGATGTCCTCCTCGCGGGATGCGGCAGGGGCGGATGCAGGTGGTGATGCGGCCGGCGTTGGAGGTGCAGCTGCTCCCCAGCCCATTCCCATCCCGCGACCCATGCCGCGACCCATGCCCCGTCCCATGCCCCGTCCCATCCCGCGCCCCATGCCGCCGCCCATCCCCCTCCCGGCCTGGACGTTGGCGCCGGCGATAGATTGAAGTCTGCCCATCTTGAACGCCTCGACCGCCTCGCGCACCGTCCCTCCGCCGAAGAGATAGATGGGCACGCCGGCGGATTGAAAGACGTTGAAAGCATTGGGACCCACGTTGCCGGTCACCACCGCCCGGGCCCCGCGCTCGACGACGAGCTGGGCCGCCTGGATGCCCGCGCCGCTGGGGGCGGCCAGGGCCGGGTTCTCCACGGCTTCGAACACCATCGTATCTGTCTCGATGAAAACGTAGGCGGCACAGCGCCCAAAAACCGGACTTGCCGGGGCGTCGAGGTCTGTACCGTCCGATGTGACCACTATCTTCATTTGCGTTCCTCCCGTTGAAGGGTATAATCGAACTCGTCCGCCGGGTGAGGGGCCTGCCGGGCCCCTCACCCAGTTTGGGACCCGGGGCGGGTGGCGAAGTGTCATAACAGCGTCACCCGCCCCGACGCATTCCGCCGCCTGGCGCGGCTACT
>DATKWP010000232.1:0-3337 GCA_035529535.1 Anaerolineae bacterium
TGCAGACCATCACCGGCCTGGCCCGGCGCTTCCAGGTGGATGGGATGGTGATGCACGCCAACCGCTCCTGCAAGCCCTTCTCCACGACGCAGCACGCCATCCGGGACCATCTGCGGGACAAATTGGGGCTGCCCGCCCTGATCCTGGAGGCCGACATGTGCGACGAGCGCCTCTATAACGAGGGGGCCATACGGGAGCGCGTGGCCGCATTCCTGGAGATGTTGTAAGATGCCCGGTTTCTTCGAGCAAGTCTACCGGCTGGTGCGGCAGGTGCCGCCCGGCAAGGTCACGTCCTACGGCGCGATCGCCCGCATGCTGGGCCAGCCCCACGCCGCGCGCACGGTTGGGTGGGCGCTGCACAGCCTGCCGGAGGGCCTCGACGTGCCGTGGCACCGCGTCATCAACGGCCAGGGCCGCATCTCCGTTGGCCGGTGGGAAGACAGCCGCGATCTGCAGCGGGCACTGCTGGAAGACGAGGGAGTCCAATTCGACGCACAAGGAAAAGTGGACTGGGAACGTTTCGGGTGGGCGGGGCTTTGTTGGCCCGAAATCGAGAAACTGCTGAAGGACGAAGAGTCCATCCTACTATCCTGACCGATAGAGCGACGGGACAGGCAGAAGAAGGAGGAGGAACATGCAAGGGCGTGAGATGCGCGTCTGCACCGGGCGAGCCAACCCGCCGCTGGCCCGGGCCGTGGCCGGCATACTGGGCCAGCCACTGCTGCCGGTGACCATCACCCAGTTTCCCGACAGCGAAATCCACGTGCTGATCGAGGAACTGGTACGCCACCAGGACATTTACATCATCCAGCCCTGCTCCGCCCCGGTCAACGACCACTTGATGGAATTGCTGCTGATGATTGACGCCTTTCGGCGGGCCTCGGCCCACACGATCAACGTCGTGGTGCCCTACTTTCCCTACGCCCGCCAGGATCGCATGGCGTGGGGCCGAGAGGCGATCAGTGCCAAGGTCGTGGCCCGCATGATCCAACAGATGGGGGCAACGCGGGTCGTCTACGTGGACATCCACGCCCCGGCCACCCAGGGCTTCTTCGACATTCCGGTGGACCCATTGACGGCGCTGCCGGTCCTGGCAGGACACTTCCGGCACGATGACTTCGCCAACGCCACCATCGTTTCCCCCGACGTGGGCCGGGCCTGGCTGGTCAACCGCTACGCCAGGCTGCTCGACCTGCCCCTGGCAGTGATGTACAAGCGGCGGACGGAGGAGGGCAGTGTCGAAGTGATGAGCGTTGCCGGAGACATCGCAGGCAGGACGCCGATCGTCGTAGACGACGTGATCGCCAGCGGCAGCGTACTGACACAACTGCCGGCGCTGATCGAGGCTGGAGCCAGGCTCCCCATCTACCTGGCAATCACCCACCCCGTGCTCCTCCCCGAGGCCGTGGAGCGGCTGGACAGCGACCTGGTGGCCGAGTTGATCGTCACCGATACCATCTACGTGCCGGAGGAGTGCCGCCACCGCAAGTTGCGCATTCTCTCCATCGCCCCCCTGCTGGCCGAAGCCATCCGCCGCATCCACGAGGGGGAGTCCATGGGCCCGCTGGTGCAGGGGACCTGGCAGACACCAGAATGTCTTTTCACTCGGTAACACTTGACTTCAAGTAACAGGATTGACATGAAGTACAGGGAATTTCTCAAGGCCGACTTGTGGGAGGAGTGGGAGAGGCTCGAAACGGACCAGCGCAAGCAGGTGCCGCCGCCTCCGCTCCAAAAGCCCTACCCGGAGGATGCCGCCCTGATTGACCTGGTCGCACCCGCAGACTTCACGGTCGGGCAAATGCCGCTGATCGAGGCGATCCGGCGCAGGCGGAGCCTCAGGCAATTCACGGCAGATCCCCTGACCCTGGAGGAACTCTCTTTCCTACTCTGGGCGACCCAGGGCATGAGCAAGACCGGGACTGGGCCGGGCGATGTCCTTTGGAAGGGCGTTGCCACGCTGCGGACCGTGCCATCTGGCGGCGCACGCCACCCGTTCGAGACTTATCTGCTCGTCAACCGGGTCGAGGGACTTGAGCGCGGGGTCTACCGGTATCTGCCGCTGCTGCACAAACTGTGCTTCTTGCGTGCCTACGCCGAGATCGCGGACATGGTCGAGGAGACGTGGGGCTCGCGGGGCTCCCTGTGGGAGAGTGCCGTCGTCTTCATCTGGACGGTCATCCCTTATCGGACGGAGTGGCGGTACAGCGTGCTCTCTCCCAAGATCATCGCCCTGGATGCGGGGCACCTATGCCAGAATCTGTACCTGGCCAGCGAGGCCATCGGAGCCGGCACGTGCGCCATCGCAGCGTACGACCAGAAGAGGGTAGATGCGATCGTGAACGTGGATGGAGAAGAGGAATTCGTGGTGTATCTGGCTCCGGTAGGAAAGAGATTACGCTTGACAAACTGCACGGCGAAGTAGATACCGGCCCGGCGGTGGGGAACGAAGTATGGTAGGTTCGAGAGCATATTGCCGGTAAAGACATTGAGCGAGGTATTGCGCAAACTGAGTACGCTGCTGTCAGGGTAGGAGTGCTGCAATGGTCGCATCCGCCGGCATCCCCGGCTTGAGCGCATAGTCGGGGTTGGGGATGCGCACCTTGACCGCAAATACCAGGTTCACGCGCTCCTCCTGCGTCTGCACGTTGCGCGGGGTGAACTCGGCCTCCCCCGCGATGTTGGCGACGTGCCCGACGAACACGCGCTCCGGAAAAGAGTCCACCCGTACCTCCACTTCTTGTCCCACCTTTACCTGCCCAATGCGGTTCTCGGCAATGTAGACGACGAGCGTCACCTCGTCCAGGTTAGCGATCGTCATGAGGGGCACACCGGCAGTGGCCGTCTCGCTGGCCTGGCCGCTGCGGGTGGCGACGACGCCATCCAGTGGAGCAGTCAACGTGAGTTGGGCAACCTGGGCGTCCACCAGGCGCACGGCAGCCTCGGCCTGCCGTACCTGGCCCTCGCGTATGGCGATCTGTTCCTCGGTCGGGCCAGCCTCCAGTTCATCCAGCGCAGCCTGCGCGGCCGCCACCTGCGCCTCAGCCAGGCGGTGCTGAGCTTCGGCGACGTGGAGCTGGGCCTCCAGTGTGAGGGGCTCCGCCCGCATGGCCAGGAGAGCATCGAGGTACTTTTGCGCCCCATCCAGTTCGGCCTGGGCCTGTGCCAGCGCCGCCCGGGCTGCCTGCACCTGCAAGTCCCAACTGCGCTCCACGTCTCCCCCCTGGTCGGCATAGACGTTGCGCTTCAGTTCCGTCTCCGCCAGGTTCGCCTTGGCCAGCTCGACGTTTTGTGCGGCCAGGTGCACCTGGGTACGGGCGGCGTCAATCTCGGCGTC
>DATKWP010000233.1:0-4308 GCA_035529535.1 Anaerolineae bacterium
GACTCGACCGGGACAAGCGACGCATTGACCTGACCATGATGGGCATTGGCGACGAAATGGAAGACGAGCCCGAAGACGAAGAACCCGCCAAGACAGCGATGGAAGTCGCGCTCCACCGGGCTCGGGCTCAACAGCGGGAGCGCGGACATCGCCACGGGAAACGCCGGCCTGACCTGTCCGAGCAGGAAGACATCCTGAATCGCACGCTCAAGCAGCACCCCAGACGCTAGAGTGCTGCATTGTACAGCGCCTCCATAATCCCATAGGCTTCATCGGCCCCCAGTACTGGGGGCCGCTCCACCTCAATGATGGGCAGAGGGTAGCACGCAGCACCGGGCGAACGCTGACTCACTCCACCGCTTCACGTACCGCACGGATGTTTGAGGCGGGAGCCACGATTGGCGTGACGCAGCCCGTGCCGAGGATGAAATGCCGTCCTCCGGTTTGTGCGATCGCATCAGCGGCCTGCTTCCGCACCTCATCCGGGGTGCCCTGCACCATCACCTCCCACTGCCCCAATCCTCCGCACGCGGCCCCGCCGAATCGTTGCTGGGCCTCGGCCAACGTCGGCCACGTCTCCCGATCGTGCCAGTTGATCACCTGGACCGGGTAATCCGCCAGAAGGTCGAACATCACCTCGGTCCCGTGCAAATGCAGCACATTCAGCCATAGCCCCTGCGCCGCCTCCAATACCCGCAGGTCGTAGGGACGGCCGAAAACCTGATACTCTTCTTGGCTCAGCAGCCCATACTGCGCGTGCTGCACCGCGTAGAACACACCAGCGATGCCCGTCTCACGGGCAGCCCTCACGAAACGGATCGTTGTCTCGGTGATCGTCTCCAGCCCGGCGCGAACTATGTCCGGGTCACGGCGCAAATGCACCAGCAACTGATCCCTGCCCACCAGGTTCTTGGCCTGGGCCAAGGGGCTGAATATCGTCTGGATGAACGGGGCCTCGCCCATCAGCCCGCTCCCAATGAGACGCAGGCAATGCAACTGCGCGCCCAACGCCCCCTGGGTAGGGTCGAGCACGCGCAGCCTGCGCCAGTCCTCGAGAGCCTGAACAGGATATGCCGTGTACTCCCGGGTCCCTTCCATGTTGCCCATCCAGCGATCCGCGGCTCCCCAGTCCTGCACACAGAAACTGCTGGCCGGCGTGACTTTGACGAAGTCAAAGTCGTACTGCCTCTGAAAGGCCACTGTCGCCGCCGCCAGGTCCTCCGCTCGCAGGTCATCGCCTGGAAAGTGCCGCCACAGCGCCACCGGCGGGCGGTCCACCACCTCGCCGCCAATTGCAGCCCTCAACCGCGCTTCCTTCGTCATTGCATTCATTGCCATCCCTCCTCACTCGTTCTCCTTCACTCGGAACTTCACTTCGCCAAGAGGCACAAACACACCCAATTGAGAAACCAGGTTTTTCTCAAAAACCTGGTTTCTTGGTTCAGGGTACAGGGGCGTGTCCCCACGTACCACTACGCCAAAACGGTACTTGCCGGTCATCAAACTGACCGGGGTTGCCGCGGCGAACAGGATAGGGTCGCGCACGACCTCACCCGCCTGCCACACTTCGAATGGATAGTCCGCCGGGACTCCTGAGAATCGCCACACCTCGTTCCCTGCGGGATCCAGCAGCACCAGGTCACGCGCACGCGCAGCAGGATGATCGCCGTCGGCACGCCAGAAGAGAGTGATGGGCCACACGCCTGGCAGTTTCACCTTCTGGTAAGGCTGCACATATCCTACCAGGGTAATACCCGCCTCGGGGAAGGTCACCGTCATCTCCTGCGTCAAGCCAAGTTCGGCCGGCCGGGGCTGGCGGCGAGGCCGTTCCACCTGGACCGATGCCAACGGCAGGCTGTCGCCCACCGGCTGTCCTCGCTCGTCGTAACGCTGCAAACGGTAGCCCTCAGCCATTGAGTACAGTCCCACGTTCAGCACGTACTCCCCCGGCGGCGTTCCGGGCAGAATGCGGATCTCGTACTCATCCCACACGTACTTGTCGAGTGGCCAGCGCGTCGTCGGCAGGTCGCCTGGGTTCAGATGGTCCTCTTGCCCCCACAGGACGTGCAGGGGACGCGCCAGGTGTACGAAAGACTGGTAATTCATATCCACAGGCCTCAGGGCGTGCCAATAGAGCAACACGGAGAACGTATCCCCGGACCGCACGCGTTGGCGGGGTAGATCGTACCCCAGCAACTCGATATGCCCTTCCCCAACCCCTCCTCCGATAGGAGCGAACGTAGCCCGCTGCTCATATTGAGCAACCCAGGCCTGGCCCGGCGGCGAGGTGTAGCGCATCCAACTGTCGTGAGGATCTATTACTCCGCTCTTGAGAATCACGAACAGGAGGAGCCCCCCCCCCAACCACAGAAACCAGGTTCTGTCGCTTCGGGCGAAGTCAAAGTACCTTCGCTTACAGAAAACCCTGGTTTCTTGTTCTGCGACGTGGGGAGTACGCATGAAACCCAACGCCACAACCAACCCCGCCAGGCCGACCACTGAGACGATCCATCCCGCCGTCCTGGGCGGTGTATCCTCGAAACGCACCAACACCTCGTGCTGGCCTGCGGGCACCCACAGCGTGATGAATCCTTCGGGCTGGGCCACCTCAATCTCGACCTCCTGGCCATCCACGGTTGCCCGCCAACCAGGAAAGTAGAACGTGTACAGGCGCAACACCAACTTCACAGACGACGAGATGGCGAAGCGGTCGTGCAGTGGCCCATGTTCGACGACCTGGACGCTGGTACCATCCCGTAGAGTAGCGCGGTTGACCTTGTCCACCGGTCCAGGCCCCGTGTACGATGCGAGCAGCGTGGGTTCAGGATGGATCGGTCCTCGCGCCGCTCCCACTGGAAGAAAGTCGCCGGTCGAGGTCGTACCGAGGGCCAGGCTATGCTGCTCCCACTCGATAATGTCCTGTGGCCCAGTACCGCCGAACTCGGGTGGCCACGCTGGCGGGTAGAGCACCGGCAACGCCAGCACCAGGATCGCGCCCAACGTGGCAGCCAGCACAGGGTTGCGCCAGCGCCAGGTGGAAAGCAGGGTCACGCTGCCCGCCGCACACACCGCCAGCATCAGGTTGGCTGCCCCCAATAGCCGCCATGGGAACTGCAGGTACGCCATCCACGGCACATGTTCCCACACGGATGTAGAGGCCGGCAACATCAGGAAGCCCAACCCCAGCCCAGCCAGGATAAAGTAAGGGAGCACCCGCCACCCTCCCCCAACCCCTCCCTCAGAGGGAGGGGAGACTGCCCCCTCTCCCTCCCAGGGAGAGGGGCGGGGTGAGGGTAAGGTCCGCCCTCCCTCAACCCCTCCCTCAGAGGGAGGGGAGACTGCCCCCTCTCCCTCCCAGGGAGAGGGCCGGGGTGAGGGTTCCTCTCCCTCTCCCTCCCAGAGAGAGGGCCGGGGTGAGGGTAAGGTCCGCCCTCCCTCAACCCCTCCCTGGGAGGAGGGGGGAAATCTTCTGCGGAAAAGGGCGACGGCACCCACCGCCGGCAGGGCCAGCAGCCACTGTGCCAACCCCAGGTTGAACCGATAACGAGGGGCCGTCGCTCCCAGATCGGATATACGCGACGGAGCCAGCAACTCACCCAGTGAAAGGAAGTGTTCGTGAAAGTCAAAATGGCCTGGGCCGACGACGTTCAGCTCGACGGCACCGCGCTCCAACAGCGCCGGAAGCCAGAAGAAGGCGATGATCGCCGCGGCCAGGACAAAAACCAGCGCGCCCCACCCGGCACGCGGACGCCCTGTCCCGACCACCACCTCCCAGGCCCAGTAGCCCAACAACAGGCCGCTGGCCACCAGGCCGAGCAGGTTGTGGCTGAACACGAGCGCTGCCAGCGCCAACGCGCTCCCCGCCAGCGCCCCTCGCCCCCCTTTCCCACTCATCAAGCGCCGGAAGGCATAGAAGGCCAGGGGGAGCAAACAGATGGCCAGGTGCTCTGGCAGGTCACCACGGGCGTGCGGGTCAATGAACACGACGTAGGGAGCAAACGTGAACGAAGCGGCCGCCACCACGCCGGCCGCCGGTCCAAACAGCTCGCGTCCCAGCAGGCAGGCCCCCAGCGCAGCGGCGCACAGCCCCAACACAAACACCGCCTTGACCCCACCCACGATGTCCACACCCGGCAACAGGCCAAACAAATTGGACAGATAGTACGTCAGCGGAGCGTAATAGTTAAAGATCGGATACCCGTAACCGAAATAGAGATCGGGTGCCCAGCGTGGGTACAAGGCGCCAGCCCGCACGGATTGCCCCAACTGGGCGGCGCGATAGACGTGCAGTTCGGCATCCGTCCCGCG
>DATKWP010000234.1:0-4075 GCA_035529535.1 Anaerolineae bacterium
CCCCCTTGGTTCAGTTGATCCACCGCTTCGCGGAGAGCGCCGTAGGACGAACCCCAGCCGATGAACGTGACACCGGCCTGCTCGGGACCGTACAGAGCCGGGGGACGCATTTCTTCCACGGCGACCTCCAGTTTGCGCAGCCGCTTCTGGACCATCCTGACGCGGTTCTCAGGGTCTTCGTCCTCAAAGTGGCCATCCGCGGCGTGCTCGTCGCTGCAGGCCACAAATACCGCCCTGGGATGGCCGGGAATGGCGCGCGGGGAGATGCCGGTCTCGGTGATGGCGTAGCGCTTGTACTCGACTGTTAACCGGTCGAGTTCCTCCTCGGTCAGCAACTGGCCCCGGTCTACGCGCACCGCCTCGAAATGGAAATCAGTCCTCTCGACCGTCCGCACCGCGTTGGCCAGGAAGTTGTCGGTGAGGATGATCACCGGGCATTGGTACTTTTCGGCCAGGTTGAAGGCTCGCCAGCCTGCGTAGAAGCACTCTTCGACGGTGCCCGGCGCCAGCACGATGCGGGGGAACTCGCCGTGAGAGGCGTACAGGATGAACAGCAGGTCCGCCTGCTCGGTACGGGTCGGCATGCCGGTAGAAGGTCCAGGGCGCTGGGCCTCGACCAGGACGAGGGGGGTCTCGGTCATACCCGCCAGCCCTAACGCCTCGACCATCAGCGAGAAGCCACCGCCGGAGGTAGCGGCCATGGCGCGCACACCGGCGTGGTTCGCGCCGATGGCCATGAGGATGGCGGCGATCTCGTCCTCGGTGTGCTTGGTGACGAGCCCGTAGCGGTTGGCGTGGGCCGACATCCACTCGATGATAGACGTGGACGGTGTCATGGGATAGGCTGACACGAAGCGGCAGCCGCCCAGCAATGCCCCCAGACATAAGGCCTCGTTGCCACTGATCAGCATGCGGGGTGGCGCTGCCAGCGGCTGCAGTTTGTAGTCGTAGCCGGCGGCATAGTGCTCTCGCGCAAAGTCGTAGGCCCTTCTGGCTACCTGCAAGTTGGCATCCACCACCCCCTGGCCCTTCCTGGCAAAGCTGTCACGGACCACACTGTCCAGGTGCTCGAAAGCGAGCCCGGTCACACCGGTGGCCGCACCCAGGGCCGCGGTGTTGGTCATGATCTTGCCGCCCTCCTCTTCGGCGATCCTGGAGAGCGGCACCGGGAAGGGCTTGATCCCACGCTCCACCAGGTCGGCACTGTCCACGGTGAGTACCTCGTCGTAGATGATGCCGCCGCCAGCGACGACCTCATTCTTGTGGCGCGTGATGGTCTCCGGGATGAAAGCCAGCAGCAGGTGGACGTCTTCCGCGTGAGAGTAGAGGGGGCTGTCACTCACCCGAATCTGGTAAAAGTTGTGTCCACCCCGGATGCGGGACATATAGTCCTGCATGCCAAAGACGTGCAGGCCGCTCCGGGCCAGCGCCTTCGCCAGACTGGCGCCGCCAGACTCCACCCCTTGCCCGGCTTCTCCGCCCATCTTGAACGTCATACGATTGGCCGGCATCTCGGCCTCCTTTCGCAGTACTATACGACTCACACGGTCTATACTGCCTCCATACCCTCAGTCGTCAGCGTGATCACAGACTCATTTTACTCTTCTATGCCGTAGCGGTCCAGTGCCTCGTCCAGGATCAGGTTGACCAGTTCGGCGTGGCTGATGCCCACCGCTCCTGCTTCGATCACCAGGTCGCTGATCCTCGGCGTCAGTCCGGGCAGCGGGTTGATCTCCAGGATGTAGGGCGTGTCGTCGTCGGTCTCGTCCAGGCGAAAGTCCACGCGCGCCACGTCCAGGCAGCCGGTGACGCGGAACGTCGCCGCCGCCAGCCAGTTCAATGCGTCCATCTGATCCGCATCCAACTGGGCCGGGCAGATGTAGATCAGTTTTTCGGCCAGGTCAACCTTGGCGCGGCCGGTGTACACCCAGCCTTCATCCTGAGCATAGTCCCCCAGCCCGATCTCCAGTGGCGGGAGGAAGCGCAGGCCGCGCTGGACGCGGGGGGCCTCTTTATCCTCCGGAACCCGCCATGCCACAGGGGGCACCAGGTTACCCACCATGCCTAACGTGATATCCCGGCCCGAGATGAACCGCTCCACCAGCACCGGTTCCCGGTATGCCTCGATCATCTTCCTGACCTGGGTTCTCAACTGGATCTCGTCGCGGACGGTTGACTCGGCGCTGATCCCGATGCCGGTGCCCTCGGAACTGGGCTTGACGAAGAGGGGAAACTCCAGCGTCGGGTCCAGGGGTTCGTCTGGACGTTCGAACACCTGGAAGGGTGGTGTGGGCAGGCCGTGGAAGGTGAGGATACGCTTGGTCATCGGTTTGTCGAGCGCCAGCGCCAGGTTGAACACCTTGGAGCCGGTGTAGGGAATGCGCAGCATCTCGAGGATCGCCGGCACCTGGGCCTCGCGGCTGTCGCCGAAATGGCCCTCGCACAGGTTGAAGCAGATGTCCGGGCGCACCTCGCGCAGGCGATCGTACAGGGTCACGTCTCCTTCCAGGAAGGTCACCCGGCGCCCCCGCTGCCGTATGGCTTCGGCGATGGCTTCCATGGTGTGCTCCGAGTCCAGGTCGGCCCAGTAGTCGGCCGGCATACCTGGCGAGACAGGAGCATTCTTCTTCAAGTTGGCCAGCAGGGCCACGTGTAGGGGGGCCATCTACCTGTCCTCCTGTTCCCGGGTCGAGGTAAGTTCTATGTGTGTGTCCATCTTGCTCCTTTACGTGAGTTGATACACCTCCTTGTGATCTCATGCAGATCGAGGCCTTGCGGCCCGATGCATCGAACTCTTCCGCCGATCGCGCGCGCGTAGCAGTGCCTTGCGGGCCTCCTCGGCAAAGAACATAACCGGTGTCCAGGCGAACGCATAGGCCCAGCCAGCCAGGCCGATGGGCGCCGTGTTGAAGATGTTCTGAAGGAACGGCACGTGCATCAACAGGCTGAGCAAGGCCAATTCAACGGCGATGCCGACGAGGACCAGGCGGTTGGTCAGGAAACCGATCTTGAAGATCGAAGTACGGTCCGTCCGGCAGACGAACACGGAACCGATCTGGGTAGCGACGATGCACGCCAGGGTCATGGTGGTCGCCATGCGGTACAGCGCGCCACCGGCCGCCAGGGGACCGTGTGGCCAAGCGTGGAGCCAGTTGATGAAAAAGTAGCCGGACATTGAGGCGACCGACTCGATGATGCCAAGCCACAGCAAGGCACGGACCAGTAGCGGGCGATTGAGCAGTGGCTCTTGCTGTGAACGGGGCGGGCGATCCATGACGCCCGCCTCGGGCGGCTCCGCGCCCAACGCGATGGCCGGTACCATATCGGTGCCCAGGTCCACCGAGAGCACCTGCATGACGGTGAGCGGCAGCGGAATCGCTCCTCGCGAGAACAGCATAGCGACGAACGGCACTGCCTCTGGTACGTTGCTGGTAAACACATACGTGGCGAACTTGCGGATGTTGCTGTAGACGGCCCGGCCCTCTTCCACCGCGTTGACGATGGAGGCAAAATTGTCGTCGGTCAGGATCATGTCGGCGGCCTCTTTGGCCACGTCGGTGCCGGCAACGCCCATGGCCACGCCGATGTCGGCCTTCTTGAGGGCGGGGGCGTCGTTCACGCCGTCGCCGGTGACGGCGACGATGTGTCCCACGTCTTTGAGCACACTGACCACGCGCAGTTTGTGTTCCGGCGCGACGCGGGCAAAGATGACCTCCCGCTGCAACGCCTCTCTCAGCACTGCGTCATCCAGCGTGTCCAGTTCGACGCCGGTGAGGATGCGTGGCTGGGCACCCTTGACGATGCCGGTGCGCCGGGCGATGCTCTCTGCCGTCAGCCCATAGTCACCGGTGATCATGATGATGCGGATGCCAGCGTGATGGCATTTCTCCACCGCCTCAGCCACCTCGGGGCGGGGTGGGTCCATCATGGCAATCAAGCCCAGGAAGGTCAGGTCGCGCTCGACCGTCTCTGCCGTGTATTGGCTGGGGCCGGCGCGCTGCGTCGCTGAGTAAGCAAGCCCGCGTTCGGCGACGGCCAGCACGCGCAGTCCATTGCGGGCATAGTCGTCGTTGGC
>DATKWP010000235.1:0-6060 GCA_035529535.1 Anaerolineae bacterium
GGCGAAACGGGGGTGCCGGTCATCCTGCTGAGCCCTCAGGGTCGCCTCTTCACCCAGGCCGTGGCCGGTGAACTGTCGCATTGCCGGCGCATCCTGCTCATCTGTGGGCGCTACGAGGGAGTGGACGAGCGGGTGCGCCAGCATCTGGCGACCGATGAAATCTCGATCGGCGATTACGTGCTGACCGGTGGCGAATTGGCAGCGCTCGTCATCATTGACGCGGTGACGCGACTGCTGCCGGGGGTACTGGGGGACCCTGGCGCAACGTTCGACGATTCCCATGCCCGTGGGTTGTTAGAGGGGCCGCACTATACTCGTCCGGCCGTCTTTCGGGGCTGGGAGGTACCGGAGGTATTGCGTTCCGGCAACCACGCGGCCATCGTCCGCTGGCATCGTGAGCAGGCCCTGCAACGCACGCTGGAGTGCCGCCCCGATCTCCTGGAGCGCGCCGAGTTGACCCTGCAGGATCGAGAATTCCTGGCGCGGGTAAGCGTAGGGCAAGTTGCCAACTTGCCCTGCGAGAAAACTTCTTCTGAGGATGATTGAACCTTTTTAGGTGTATGGGAGTATATACAAGTGGACTTGGTACACCTGGAGGGTAGATGACCGCACAGCACACGGATGGCTGGTTCGTCGCTCGCGTGCGAGACGGCGATCTTGAGGCCCTGGGTGAACTGTACGAAAGGTACAAGACGACGGTCTATCGGACCGCGCTGGCGATCACCCGTGATGGGAGGGCGGCTGAGGACATTCTTCAGGAAGCGTTCCTCCGGGTTTATACGTACGCGGACCGGATTGACGAGACGTTGCCACTGGGGCCATGGCTGTATCGTGTCACCGTCAACCTGGCGTACAGTTGGACGAGCCGGGTCAAGCGCTGGTGGTATGTGCTCCAGGACACACTAGACCGGTGGGCGTCGCCTGCCCAGTGGCATCCCGAGGCCTTGACAGAAGAGCAGGAGTGGCGGCAAGCCCTGCAGCAGGCGATTGATGCGTTGCCGCCTCGTCACCGGGTCGTCATTACCTTGCATTACCTGGAGGGGTTGGACCTGAAAGAGATCGCCCAGGTCGTCGGCGTTCCGGAGGGTACAGTGAAATCTCGCCTTCACTATGCCCGGGAGAGCCTGAGGAAAGCCGTTCTGGAGCGGGAGCGCAGATTGGTACCCGAGGTGGCGTATGACTTTACGTAAAGTGGACCGCGAGCGATACTTCCCGGACGAACTGGACGCTCTGCTCCGCTGGGCATTGGATGATCGCGTGGGTCAGGTTCAGCCGCCGGCCTACGTGTGGGAGCGGATCGAGCAGGGGGTCCGGCGTCGAACGTTCGGCTGGAGCGGGCGAACCGTGCTGGCCCGCCTGTGGAGCGGAATCGGGCGGAGTGTGTGGCATTTGGTGGTCGGTCAGCCGGGGTGGTGCAAGGGCCTGGATGCCTTGCATCGGCCCATGATGTTCAGCGTCTGGGAAGGGATTTTTCCTGTCTCACCGATTCTTTACTTGGAGCAGCCGGTGCCGGTATTGTGGTGAGGCAGTGCTCTACTTGACATGTGTTGCCAATCCGCTATAATTTACTATGTTAAGCCATTATTAAGGAGGTCTCATAGGTGGCCAACCTGCTCGAGGTAAGGAATCTTCAGACCCAGTTCTTCACCCAGGACGGCGTCGTACACGCAGTCAGTGGCATCTCCTATGACCTGCAGGAAGGGGCGTGTCTGGGCATCGTCGGCGAGAGCGGTTGCGGCAAGAGCGTGAGCGTTCTTTCCGTCATGCGTTTGATCCCGGACCCACCCGGCAAGATCGTCGGCGGTGAGGTATTTTTCCGTGGACGGGATCTACTCAGGCTGTCCGACGAGGAGATGCGCTACGTACGTGGAGCGGAAATCGCGATGGTCTTTCAAGAGCCCATGACCTCGCTGAATCCGGTCCTGACCATCGGCTTTCAGATCATGGAAGCCCTCAAACTGCACCAGGGCATGAATAATAAGGAAGCCCGTGAGCGAGCGGCTGAGTTATTGGCGATGGTCAACATCCCCCAGGCCGCCGATCGTTTGGACGATTTTCCCCATCAGTTTTCCGGCGGCATGCGCCAGCGCGTGATGATTGCCATGGCGCTTTCCTGCAGCCCTTCGCTGCTGATCGCCGATGAGCCCACGACGGCCCTGGACGTGACCATCCAGGCCCAGATCGTGGAGCTGGTCAAGCGGTTGCGCGACAAACTGGGGATGGCTGTGATCTGGATTACCCACGACCTGGGCGTCATCGCGCGCCTGGCGGAGCGGGTGATCGTCATGTATGCGGGCTACATCATCGAAGAGGCCACGGTCAAAGAACTGTACGCCTCTCCACGCCATCCTTATACCCTCGGGCTCTTGGGTTCGCTGCCCCGGCTGGATGAAGCGCCGGGTACCAAGTTGGTTTCTGTGCGAGGCCAACCCCCTGACCTGATTTATCGGTCGCCTGGATGCCCCTTTGCGCCTCGCTGCAACTACAAGACGGAACACTGCGAGCGTGAGATGCCGCTGCTTGAAGCAGTGGGGGTTGGACACCAGGTGGCCTGTTGGGAGAAAAGTAGAACCGAAGGGGTAAGACCGTATGACAGGGAATAATGTCCTAGTCCAGGTACAGAACCTGAAAAAGTACTTTCCCATTACGCGCGGCCTCGTCTTTTCACGCCACGTTGGCGACGTCAAAGCCGTGGACGACGTGAGTTTCGATATCGTGCGGGGCGAGACGCTGGGCCTGGTGGGGGAAAGCGGATGCGGAAAAACCACGGTCGGGCGGACGATCATCCAACTCTACCGTCCGACGGCAGGCCATATCTACTACGACGGCCAGGACCTGACGCAGATGAAGGCGGGCGACATGCGGCACCTGCGGCGCAGGATGCAGATCATTTTTCAAGACCCGTATGCGTCCCTGAATCCCCGCTTGACCGTAGGCGCGATCGTGGGTGAGCCGCTGGAGATTCATCGCGTGGCGCACGGCAAAGAGATGAGGGAACGGGTGGAACAGTTATTGGAGCTGGTGGGCCTGAACCCCTACTTTGTCAACCGCTATCCGCACGAGTTCTCCGGCGGGCAGCGGCAGCGCATTGGAGTTGCCCGTGCCCTGGCCCTTGATCCTGAGTTCATCGTCTGCGATGAGCCGATTTCGGCGCTGGACGTCTCGATCCAGGCCCAGATTGTGAACCTGTTGGAGGAATTGCAGGGCAAGTTGGGCCTGACCTATTTGTTCATCGCCCACGACCTGAGCATGGTGCGGCACATCAGCGACCGGGTGGCGGTGATGTACCTGGGTAAAATCGTGGAGTTGGCCGATCGCAACACGGTCTACACCAATCCACTTCACCCGTATACGCAGGCCCTGCTGTCGGCGGTGCCCATCCCAGATCCGCTGGTCGAGGAGAAGCGACAACGGATCATCCTGGAGGGGGATGTGCCCAGTCCGGCCAACCCGCCACCTGGATGCAACTTTAGCACCCGCTGCCCGGTGGCGATGGATATATGTTGCGAGATAGATCCAGACTTCATCGAGGTCGAGCCAGGCCACTTTTGCGCCTGCCACCTGGTGCAGTCTCAGAAGCGGCCCGGCAATTAGGGTAAGGTTTGCCGGCACAATCGGATTGTCCGTGGTGCGGTGGGATATAGACTGGCAGAGGAGGTGATGTGTAGGGGAGAGATGCCACGTTCGGTCAGAGAAATCTGACCACAGGTCCATTGAGTACGTGACTAGACAAACATCTTGAATGGGAGGAGATCAATGCTTAGCAAGAAGTGGTCCATTTTAGTGGCCGCGCTGCTGGTTGGCACTACGCTGCTGACCGCATGCGGCGGCGCTCCGCAAGTGGTGACCGTCGAGGTCACCAAGGTTGTGGCGGGTGAGACGGTGGTCGAGGTCGTCACCGCCACCCCACCCCCGCCGGCAAAGGAAATGCGGCCGAACGTGCTGCACCTGAACTTTGGCCCCGGCGACGTCCCGACGATTGACCCCGCTCTGTCCACCGACACCAGTTCCGTGCAGGTCGTGGACGACATCACCGTCGGCCTGACCCGCCTGAACGAGGTCTCGTTGATCCTCGAGCCCGGCATGGCCGAGTCCTGGACTGCCTCCGACGACGGCCTGACCTACACCTTCACGCTCCGCCAGGGCATCCCCTGGGTGCGCTGGAACGGCTCGGCGGTAGAAGAGGTGCTGGACTGCGAGGGGAACGTGCGCTACGTGACCGCCAACGACTTCGAGTACGGCATCAAGCGCACGGGTAACCCCGACACGGCGTCCGACTATGCCTACGTGCTGGGCTTCGCCATCAAGGGCTTCGACGAACTGAACACCGCTGAGGGCTGGAGCGACCTGACCGACGAGGAGAAGCAGGCGCTGATTGACGGCGTGGCGGTCAAGGCGCTGGACGACTATACTCTGGAAGTGACCTTCACTACCCCGGCCGTCTACAACCTGAACATCATCGGCCTGTGGGTGGCGCATGCCCAGCCCCAGTGGATCATCGAGGGGGATGACTGCACCGATGCGCGGGGTGACCGCTGGACCGAGCCCGGCTTTAATCAGTCCTACGGCCCCTTCGTGCTGAAGGAATGGATCCACGACTCCTCGATGACGCTCGTCAAGAGCACCTTCTGGCCCGGCATCGAGAGTTCCCCCGTGGCGCAGATTGACGAGATTGACTTTGCCATGCTGGATGCCTCCCCGGCCTTCGCCGAGTACGAGGCAGGCAACCTGGATTCGACCGGCGTGCCGCTGGCCGACATAGACCGCGTGAAGGCCGATCCGGTCCTGTCGCAGGAGCTCACCATCGCTCCGAGCGGCTGCACCTACTACTATGGCTTCAACAGCACCAAGGCGCCCGTGGACAACGTCCACATGCGCCGCGCGCTCTCGCACGCCGTGGACCGCCAGGGCCTGGTTGACAACGTCCTCAAGGGTGGCCAGGAACCGGCGCAGTGGTTCTGCCGGCCTGGTATGGCGGGCTGCCCGACGATGGCGGACCATCCGGATACCGGCATCAAGACCGATGCTGAGGCAGCCAAGGCGGAACTCAAGGCCTACATGGACGACATGGGCTTTACCTCGGTGGACCAGATCCCCGAGATCGTCCTGATGTACAACACCTCCGAGGGCCACAAGCGCATCGCCGAGGCCATCGGCGAGATGTGGAAGGAGAGTCTGGGCATCCAGGTGACGGTCACCAACCAGGAGTGGGCGGTGTACCTAAAGACCGTCCAGGAGGACTCTCCGCAGGTCTGGCGCATGGGCTGGTGTCTGGACTACCCCGACGCCAACAACTGGACGCGCGAGGTCTTTGACGTCGGCGGCCACCAGGAGTCTTCGACCCAGTGGACCAACGATACCTTCCACCAGATCCTCGTGGATGCTGCATTGGAGATGGATCCGGTGAAGCGCCAGGACATGTACGCCCAGGCGGAGCAGATCATGTGCTACGACGACGCGGCCATCATCCCCATCTACTGGTACACCATGGTCAACGTGACCAAGCCGTACGTCAACCGGACTTACTCGCAGCACGGCCACGAGTCCCACGAAAAGTGGAGCCTCAACCTGGAGCTCGAGTAGTAACCGACTCCGTGTAAAGTCTGGGGGGCAGGGTTTCCGCTTCGCCCAATCCTGTTGGGCGGAGGGGGCCCTGCCCCTCAATAGAAGGAGAGGTGCCCGATGGGTCGCTACGTGATAAGACGCCTGTTGTGGATGTTGCTGGTGCTTTTCGTGATCTCGCTGATCACTTTCGCCATGGAGCACGCTGTGCCCGGCGGCCCGTTCGACCGCGAGAAGAAACTTCCTGCAGAAATCATCGCCAACCTGGAAGAGCGTTATCATCTGGACGAGCCGTACTGGAAGCAATACGCCCTTTACCTCTACGACGTCCTGGTGCCGCGCATCACCACGGAGAGACCGCTCTCCATGATGGACGAGACGATGATCAACGTCAAACTGGGGGGGGCATATTACTTGCGCTGGATGAACTTTGGCCCCTCCTACAGTTCCCGCAGCCGCACGGTCAACGACATCATCCGGGAGCAATTGCCCGTCTCG
>DATKWP010000236.1:0-17236 GCA_035529535.1 Anaerolineae bacterium
CTCACCACCGGCATTCCCATCACCGACAACCTCGTCGTGCGGGACGAAACTCACGCCTTGATAGAACCCGCCGTCGCGCATAACACCGTCAGCAACACCTATCTGGTCGTGTGGGATGACCAGGACGAAGGTGACATCGAGGGGCGGGTGGTGAATGCCGACGGCACCATTGGCGTCGCGCTCAACGTCTTCGACGCCATCACCGTCACCCAGCCGGCCCTCGCCTACAACTCCGCCGCCAACGAATACCTGGTCGTCTTTGCCTACCGGGCCACGGCCACCAACCAGGACATCTACGGCCAGCGCGTGTTGGCGAATGGGACACCGAGCGGTGTGGCGTTCCCGATCTGCAACGACACCACCAACCAATCCAACCCCGACGTAGTCTATAATGCCACGGGGAACGAGTACCTGGTGGTCTGGTACGACGAGCGCAACTTTGCCACGACCGGTTGGAACATCTACGGCCAGCGCGTGACGGCTAGCGGGACCGTGACCGTGGCCGGGGCGCCCATTCCTGTCTCCACTGCCGCTGGCGATCAATACGATCCCTCGGTGACCTGGAACAGCGACGACGACGAGTACCTGGTGGCATGGCGGGACGGGAGAAACTTTGGCACCAACGGCTACGACGTCTACGGCCAGCGCGTGCTTGCGAGTGGCGCACTGGGCGGAGGCGAAATCGGCATTGCCAGCGTCAGTGGCACCCAGACCGCCCCTCACGCCAACTACATCAGCACCCTCGGGCGCTATTTCGTCACCTGGGCCGACGACCGCAACGCCGCTACCACGGGCTGGGACCTCTACGGCCAGAACGTGAACCCCGACGGCAGCCTCTATCTGGGCACCGTCGCCTATTTCGTCTTCACCGGCGACCAGCAGCGGCCCGCCGGGGACTTTAGCCCAGAGGCGAACCGGGGGTTGACGGTGTGGCAGGACAATCGCAACGGGGTCACCTACAAGATCTACGGCCGCCTCAAGGAGCCGCGCTTCCCCGTCTACCTCCCACTGGTGCTCCAGAACTATCAATAGAACGAGGAAACCGGGTTTTTCCGTAAGCGCAACGACAAAACCCGGTTTCTAACTGCCAGGGGCGGGATTACCCCGCCCCTGCTGTTCCAATCGGGAGTTTACCCGAACCGTTCGACCAGCACCTCCTCCAGCGTCGGCCGGCCGATGACCTGCAGTTCGTACTGCACTCGATCCATCGGGTGGCGCACGTGCACCAGCCGTCGCAGGTCAATCGGCGTCGCCACCAGCACCAGGTCGCACTCGGCCCGGTTGATCGTCTCCTCCAGGTCGAGCACCTGTGCGTCTCCATACCCCATGGCCGGCAGTAGCGCACCGGTGTGGGGGTATTTCTCGAACGTGGCGGCGATGGTCCGTACCGCGTAGGGGCGCGGGTCCACCAACTCCGCCGCGCCGAACCGCCGGGCGGCCACCACGCCGGCCCCGTAGGACATCTCCCCGTGGGTCAACGTGGGACCGTCCTCGATCACCAGCACCCGCTTGCCGCGGATCGCCTGGGGGTTCTCGACGAAGATGGGGGAAGCCGCCTCCACCACGATCGCGCCAGGGTTGGTTGCATAGATGCTCTCCCGCACCTGGAAGACTCCCTCGGGGCCGGCCGTGTCCACCTTGTTGATGACGAGCACGTCGGCGGCGCGCAGGTTGGTCTCTCCGGGATGGTAGCGCAGTTCGTGGCCGGGCCGGTGGGGGTCTACGACCACGATGTGCAGGTCGGGCCGGTAGAAAGGCAGGTCGTTGTTGCCTCCATCCCAGACCACCACGTCCGCCTCCGCCTCCGCCTGGCGCAGGATGCGCTCGTAATCCACGCCGGCGTAGACTACCACGCCACGGTCGAGGTGCGGTTCGTACTCCTCCCGCTCCTCGATGGTGCACTTGTGGTGGTCCAGGTCCTCGTAGGTGGCGAAGCGCTGCACCGCCTGGGCCGCCAGGTCGCCGTAGGGCATCGGATGGCGGACCACGACGGCCCGCTTGCCCATGCCCTGCAGGATGCCACACACGTGGCGGGTGGTCTGGCTCTTGCCCGAGCCGGTGCGCACGGCACAGATCGCCACCACCGGCTTCTGGCTCTTCAGCGTCGTCGTCCCTGTCCCCATCAACTGAAAGTCAGCCCCGGCGGCCAACACCTGGGAGGCCTTGTGCATCACGTACTCGTGGGAGACGTCCGAGTACGCAAAGACCACCTGCTCTACCTGATACTGCTGGATCAGGTGGCTCAGTTCCCCTTCCGGGTAGATGGGGATGCCCTCCGGGTACAGGCGACCGGCCAGTTCCGGCGGATACCGGCGCCCCTCGATGTTGGGGATCTGGGTGGCGGTGAAGGCGACGACCTGGCTGTCCGGGTTGTCGCGGAAGTAGACGTTAAAGTTGTGAAAGTCGCGCCCGGCGGCGCCCATGATGATGACGCGCCTGCGACTCATCCTGGGATGTCTTCTCCAGGGGTGATGTCTCCTCCAGGCGTGATTTCCCCTACGCTGCCGTTCTCCTTGCCGCGCACCAGGAAGACCCACAACAGCAGCGGCACCACCAATACCAGGATGCTCAGGCAGCAAGGGGCAATGCCCCAGGTGGGATCAATCGTACCGCTCTGCCCGCCAGGGCCGAACTGTGTGTTCCACGTTCCCAGGCCGGCAAAGATCATGATGCCCGCAATGCACGATGGAACTGTGCAGCACAGGAAGGCGAGAACGCCCACGACGATGGTGATAATCGTACCGGTTTGCTTTGTCATCTGAATGCCTCCTTTTCTACTCCACTATGTCGGTTGATCACGCTGCGACCGTTGCGCCAGTCGCGCCAGCAGGATACCCAACTCGTACAGCAGCATGAACGGTATCATGACCAGGAACATGTTGACCGGGTCGGTGGTCGGGGTGATCAGGGCGGCTCCGACGGCCGCTCCGATGATGACGACGCGGCGGGCCCGCGCGAACCCCTGCGGAGAAACGACGCCCAACTTGGCCAGGAAAAACATCACCAGTGGCGTCTCGAAGATCAGGCCCGCCCCCAGCAGCACGTTGCTGACGAATGAAAAGTAGCGGTCAATCGAGTAGCGCTGCTCGACGATGCCTCTCAGAAAGCCCTGCAAGAACGGCAGTGCCGTGGGAAGCAGCACTCTGGCCGCAAAGGCCACTCCCGCTGCGAAACTGAGCGAGACGGCCGGTGTGCCGACGAGGATGTAGTTTCTTTCCTGGGGTTGCAGGCCAGGCCGCACGAACTGGAACACCTGGTATACGATGACCGGCATGGCCAGCACGATGCCGATGAGCGCCGCCACCTTGAAAAAGACCGTTGGCGCTTCCGTGGGCGAGATCGCCAGCGGCACCTGGTCGCCGAGTGGGGAGACGAGCATTTTCATGACCGGAGTAGTGACGGCGGTGCCCACCACCACCCCGATGAGCAACGCGATGACCGCTTTGAAGAGGCGCTGGCGTAGTTCGTCCAGGTGCTCAAAGATGCCCATTTCATCGGCGTTGCGCTTCTCAGCCCGGCGTTTCATCCTGTGTTTCCTTTAACTTGGGTTCGTCCTCTATGGGGCTCTCGAGCGCCTGGCGGGTCTCTTGGGCGGCCGCCTGGAGTTCGGTCTGGATGTCGCCCACCAGCCCCGCCTGGCTCTTGACGACGTTCTCCAGTGACCGGCGCGTCTCCAGCGCGGTAGTCTGCAGTTCAGCCTGTAGGTCGGAAATGGGCTTGATTACGTCCTTGACGACGTCCCCCAGGGTCTCGCCCGTCTTGCCCCCGGTTGCCTCTTGGAGGATCTCACCCGCCCCTTGCTCGGTGGACCGGACTTCGGACTGAATCATGGACGTGAACTCGCCGGACAAGCGGCTCAGTTTCCCGGCCATGCGCCGGATGGTCTGCACCAGTTCGATCACCCGCTTGGGGCCAACCAGCAGGATGGCGAGGATCAGAATCGCTGTCAGTTCCCAGGGACCAATGTTCAGAAAATTCACTGCACTTCTCTATCTGCGTCCGTGACCGCTTGTGCGATGGCCTGCTTATGTTCCACCAGCGTGCCCAGCACGCCGTTGATGAAGCGAGGGGCGCTGTCGGAACCAAAGGCCTTGGCCAGTTCGACGGCTTCGTTGATGGCCACTTTGACCGGCGTCTGTCCGTCTATGGCGAACTCAAAGATTGCGATGCGCAGAATATTGCGGTCAATGTAGGCCATCTGTTCCATGGGCCACTCGGGGGCATAGCGGTGAATGAAGACGTCGAGCACACTCTGATGCCTGAGCACGCCATGCACCAGGTGGCCACTGAACGACGCAACGTCTTCCGGCAGCCGGTTGGCGGCAATGCGCTGTTCTAGCACGACAGCGGGAGCGTGATGGATGCAATCAATCTCGTACAGTGCCTGTAGTGCCACGATGCGAGCCTGATGGCGCGCCCTCACAGTTCTGTGCCTCCGATCGCGAGTGGATCACGCTCTCCCAGAGGGGTAGGCGACGTCCTCGATGTACACGTCTACAGATCGGACTCCCATCCCAACCATGTCCTGGATCGCCCGAGTAACCTCCGCCTGGATCTGACGGCCGGCGCTGAGCATATTGGCGTGCGGCTCGGTCACGACGTACAGCCTCACGCGCACGCTGTTTCCAATGACCTCGATTTCCACCCCATTGTGGTGCAGCAGGCGCCACAACCGTGCCGGTGCAGCCACGCGAGCCACGCCCGGCACGGCCAACGTCGTGAGACGAGCGATCGTCTCCAGCACTTCTGGCGCGATGGTGGTCTTGCCGATCTTGGGTTGTGCTTCCATCTATTCCTTTTCGATCTCGATGACCTGCACACCGCGATAGGTCCCACAGGCCAGGCAGACCTGATGGGGTCGCACAGGTACGCCGCACTGCGGGCAGGTCACCAACTGCGAAGGCTTGAGCCTCCACTGGCTGTGCCGGTGCCCCCGGCGGCTGCTCGTTATTTTGTGTTTGGGCAGTGCCCCCATGGCTCGTTCGTGCTCCTTTCTGATGGATCTAGTGCATCCCACAGGATTGTAAAGATCATATTATAGAGGCTAGCGGCGAACCTGTCAAGGCGACGCTTTCTGATCGCGTGGCTGTTCTGCCTCGGCGGGCACCTGGCCATCCCCTCTTTCCCGTTCGACCTGGATCGTGCGGATGCCGTTTTCGACCACCGTCAGGGTCCGTTTCAGTTCTTGCTCCATCCTGCACAGAACCTCGAAGGCGTATTGGTCCGCTCCAGCCCGGACGCTCTCTGCTCCCCGCTCGGCCTGCTTGCGGATCGCCGCCGCCCGCTCCTCGGCGGCCTGGGCGATCGTGTGCTCGGCCGTGAGCCGGGCCGCCTCACTGCGTGCCAGCGCCACGATGCGGTCCGCCTCCTCGTGGGCTTGGGCCATCGTGCGGTCTTTCTCTCGCACGACCCGCTCGGCATGCCGGATCTGGTCGGGGATTGAAATGCGCATCTGGTCCAGGAGCGGCCAGATGCGGTTCTCATCCACCAGCCGTCCCAGGCCGAACGGTAGCCTCTTACTCCCCTTGACGATGTCTTCCAGACGATCTACCAGGTATAGAATGTCCATATCGGCCTCTGACGTTCAGTCCCGTAGCGAAACGAGCGGCGCCGGCTCGTGGTTCTTGTCCCGTTCGCGGCGTTTGGCCTCCAGGGCTGCCGCCACGGGTGGAGGGACCATGTGGCTGATGTCGCCTCCCAGCAACGCGATCTCCTTGACGATGCTGGAACTCAGGAAAGCGTGATTCTGGTGCGTCATCAGGCACACGAACTCGACCTCGCGTGCCAGTTGGTGGGTGGTGAGCGCCATCTGATACTCTAGTTCGAAGTCAGAGATGGCCCGCAGTCCGCGCACGATGGCGCGTGCTCCGGCCCGCCGCGCATATTCCACCGTCAGTCCGCCATAGGGAACCACGCGCACGTTCGACAGACCGGCCAGGGCCTGGCTTGCCAGGGCCACCCGCTCCTCGACAGTGAACAGCACGCTCTTGGCGGGCCGGTCGTAGACAGCCACGATCAATCCGTCAAAGATGCTGGCGGCGCGGGAGGCAATGTCCATGTGTCCGCAGTGGATGGGATCAAAGGTGCCGGGGTAGAGCGCGATGTGCTCGGTCAACTGACTTCTCCTTTCCCTTCCCAGAATTGAGCCACCCGGCGGGCCAGCAATCGGTTGTCGGGGTCGGCCAGTTCTGGGTCGGTCTCGAAAAAGCGGCGGGCAGCCTGGCGAGCGACTTCGACCAGCCGCAGGTCGGTTACACTGGCCAGTTTGAGGTTCGGCAACCCTGACTGGCGGGTACCCAGGAACTCTCCCGGCCCGCGCAGTTCCAGGTCCTTCTGGGCCAGTATGAAGCCATCGCTGGTGTTCTCGACGATTTGCAGGCGTTCCTGGGCTTCGGGGGAGGCGGAGTCGGCGACCAGCAGGCAGTAAGAGGCGTGCTCCCCCCGGCCTACACGCCCTCGAAACTGGTGCAGTTGAGACAGGCCGAAACGGTCGGCCCCCTCGATCAGCATCACCGTGGCGTTGGGGACGTCAATCCCGACCTCCACCACGGCGGTAGCGACCAGGATGTCCAGTTCCCCCTGCGCAAAACGGGCCATGGTGGCCTCTTTTGTCTCACCCTTCATGCGGCCGTGCAAGAGGCCCAGCCGCAAGTCGGGAAAGATGTCCGCCTGGAGTCGCTCGTACTCTTCGACGGCGGCTTTGCTCTCGATCTTCTCCGATTCCTCGACCAATGGACAGATGACAAAGGCCTGGCGACCCTTTTCGATCTGGCTGCGCACGAAGGTGTAAGCCCGCTCCCGCTCGGCCGGCAGGATCAAGCGCGTAATGACCGGTTGGCGTCCGGGCGGCATCTCGTCAATCACTGAGACGTCCAGGTGGCCCCACATCGTCAGTTCAAGGGAGCGGGGAATCGGGGTGGCCGTCATGACCAGCAAGTGGGGGTTGTACCCTTTTTGCCGCAGTGCGGTTCGCTGTTGCACGCCAAAGCGGTGCTGTTCGTCAATGACCGCCAGAGCCAGTTCCTCGAACTGCACCCCTTCCTGGATCAACGCGTGGGTGCCCACCACAATGTCCACGCCGCCGTCGGCCAGTCCGGCGTAAATCTCCTCCCGCTCTCGCCCGGTCACACTACCGGTGAGCAGGCGGATGTGGAGCGGGCGGTCTGGCCAACTGGCGAAGAGCCGGCTCAGGGTGGCATGGTGTTGCTCGGCCAGGATCTCGGTGGGAGCCATCAGCGCTGCCTGAGCGCCAGTGGCCGCCGTCAGGGCCATCGCCACGGCTGCCACGGCCGTCTTGCCCGACCCTACGTCTCCCTGCAGCAGTCGGTTCATGGGTTGGCTGGAGCGCAGGTCGGCCACAATCTCCTGGAGCACCCGCTGCTGGGCGCCGGTCAGTTCAAACGGCAGGCTGCCGACGAAGCCGTGCAGCGTGGCATCGTCTACGGGCAGCGGCTTGCCCGGTACCGAGCGCCACTGCTGGCGCTGGCGCAGCAGGCCGATCTGCAACACGAATAACTCGTCGAAACACAACCGGTAGCGGGCCCGCTCCAGCGATTCCTTGTGGTCTGGAAAGTGCTCCTGGACGATCGCCGTCTCCAGGTCCAGCAGGCCTTCCTCGCGGCGCACGGACGCCGGCAGGTGGTCGGGCAGCCGCTTGGACCAATAGTCTACGGTGCGCTTCATCAGGCGGCGCAGCCACCTGGCGCCTACCCCTTCGGTCAGCGGATAGACCGGTACCAGGCGCGCGGTGTGGAGCAATTCCTCCGCCAGCGGTTCCCACTCCGGGGAGCTGAAGCACAATCGCCCCAGGTATTCGTCAACCCGGCCGCTGATGACGATCTGTTCACCCTGCTTGATCTTGTTGGCCAGGTAGGGTTGGTTGAACCAGGTGGCCTCGATAAAGCCGGTGTCGTCGGAAAGGGTGGCTTTGAAGAGCGTGCCGCGGCCGCGCGTCCCGCGCGCGCCAGCGTCCCACACCTGGACGATGATGGTAGCCTCTTCGCCGTATGCGAGGCGGTTGATGGGCTTGAGTTGCGTGTAGTCGTCGTGCCGGCGCGGGAAAGAGTAGAGTATATCGCGAATGGTGTGGATGCCCAGTCTGGCCAGCCGTTCGGCTTGCCCGGGGCCTATGCCCTGCAAGGCCGTGATCGGGGAATCCAGACCGGTGCGTGGCGGGGCAACCGCTGGTGTCACAGGCGCGATGCTCTCCTGGGCCGGAGCGGGGGTGACGGGAGCAGGCCTGGTCACGCTGGGTGCGGGCGGAGTGAGGGCGACCGGTTCCTTCTCGCGTGGAGGAGCCTGAAGCATCTCCAACAGGGCGGCCACGGCCTCCTGGCGGGCCACAGAATCGGGCAGGTCGCGATATGCTCTCAACCGGTCGGCCACCTCCTGCGCCCACCCGCTCGCCTCCGGCCCCAGGGCGGCTCCGGCTTCCTGGACCCACGTATCGGCATAACGGGCCAGTCCGCCGAAGACGGCCCGGTCCTGATATTTCTCCGCCTCCAGTTGGAGAATCTTGGTCAGTTTCTTGATCGGCGTGGTCATCTTTTATCTAGTCACGGCGGCGATACCCAGCCCCTGCGGGCCCACGTGGGCACCGATGATGGTAGTCACGGTGCTGGTGAGGAATTGCTGGGCCGGGCACAGGCCAGCCAGACGCTGGCGGAACTCTTCTATCTCCGGGGCCTCCGTATGGAGGATGGCCAGTCGTTCCAACGGGCCGAGGGCGTGCGTGAGTTCAATCAACTTCTCGATGGCGCGGCGTCTGGTCCGTGCCTGTCCCACGTATTTGACGTTACCCAGCGACACTTCCAGAATCGGCTTGATGCGCAGGACCTGGGCCGCCTTCGCGCGCGCCCAGCTGACCCGCCCGCTGCGACGTAGGTACTCCAAAGTGTCGAGCATGGCGTAGATGTGCACCCGGCTCTTCATCTCTTCGACCAGCGCCAGGATTTCCCTGGCACTCTTGCCGCTGGCGGCTGCTTCGGCGGCTGCGATCGCCATCCATCCCAGTCCCATCGTGACCTGCCCTGAGTCTACGACGTGCACTTGCAGTTCCGGCACCTCCCGTGCGCCCAGGTGGGCGACGTTGTACATCCCGCTCAGGCTGGCCGAGAGGACGATGGCGATCACTTCGTCTGCTACGCCGATGAGGCTGCGATATGCCATGGTGAACTCGTGGGCCGGCGGCACCGCCGTGGTCGGCAAGACTGGCATGGCAGGCAACTGGCCGTAGAACTCTGCCCGGCTCAGTCCACTCGGCGAGGGCTCGTCACGGTAACTGGCATTGCCAATCTGGATGTAGGCCGGCAGGACGGTGATACGCAACCGTGCTGCCACCTCAGGGGGCACGTCGGACGTACTGTCGGTGACGATACGCACGCGGCTCATCGCAACAGGATCTCCTTGCTGCTGCCCTCGTATACTACCAACCCCATCGCATCCGGCCCGATGTGAGAGGCCAATAGCGGGCCGTAGAGCATGATGGGAAATTGGCGGTCTGGAGTGATGAGCGCCAACCGCTCCAGCAGCATCCTGGTCCCGTCCGTCGGATAGGGGGTGCTCTGCAAGATGGCCATCTGTTCGATGTTGGAGAACTCATTGGCGAATTCGGCCAGTTTGTCTAGCGCTCGTTCGTGGCTGCGCACTTTCTCCATCGGGATGATCTTGCCCTCCTCGAGTGCCAGAAAGGGCTTGATGCCCAGCATGGTGCCCAGGATGGCCTGGGCCGGGCTGATCAGGTGGCTGTGCTCCAGATAGTCCAGTGTATCGGTGATCAGCACGATATAGATCCGCTGCATGAGCCCCCGGATTTGACGCAGGATCTCGTTCAGCGTGACCGACGCATTGGCCAGCCGCGTCGCTTCCCGGATCAGGATGTCCAGGCCCAGCGAGAGCGTTTCCGAATTCATCACGACGATGTCGCAACGGCCTCGGAATTCGTCGGTAGCCTTCTGTGCTTCCTGGCAGATGGGGGTGAGGCTGGCCGAGGAATGGAGCGAAATGATCTGGTCAGTGCTGCGCGTCAAGCGCGTGTAGACGCGTCGGAAATCGTCGGCCGTCGGGCCGACGATGTGGGGACGGATGCGGTCACGGGCCATACGGAGCAACAGCCCCTCGTGGTCCAAATCCGCGCCGTCCTGATAGTCTTGACCGTCAATGCGGACGATCAGGGGCAGAATCGTGACGTCGAGTTGTTTGGCGACGAGGGGCTCGATGGTCGTTGCACTGTCGGTGACAATGGTTACTTTGGACACGGGACCTCCCGGATTAGTGCATGGCGACGGCTGACAGAAATCGCCTGGCGGTCACTCCACTGAAAGAATGTAGTGGTAGTAAGGCTGTCCGCCGGCGACGACTTCGACCTCCTGCTCGGGCCAATCCCGTCGCAGGACGTCGGCGAGCCTGTTGGCATCCGGTTCGTTGACCGTGTCGCCATAGTACAGCGTGATGATCTCGCGTGGGGTCTGGGTCATCTCCTTCAGCAGTGCTCGCACGACCTCTTCGACTGTCGTACCGGTCACCTTCAATTCCCCGTTATGCAGGCCGATGAGCTGTCCGTCGGCGATCGCCAGGCCGTTGATTTTCACCGAACGGGTTGCGGTCGTGACTTCGCCCGTCTCGACCTCTTCCATCGCTTCGGTCATGGTAGCCGCATTGGCCTCGAAATCCGCCTGGTAGTTGATCGCCAGCAACGCTGCGATGCCTTGGGGGACGAACTGGGTAGGGACAACGGTGACGGGTTTGCTGCTCAGTGCGCGGGCCTGTTCGGCGGTCAGGATGACGTTGCTGTTATTGGGCAGCAGGATCACGCTCCTGGCCGGCAGGTTCTCGACGGCATCCAACAAGTCCTGGGTGCTGGGGTTCATCGTCTGGCCACCGTTTACAATCGCGCCCACGCCCAGGCTCTGAAAGACGCGAGTCAGGCCGTCGCCCATGACGACGGCGATGACGCCGATTTCCTGGGGAACCTGGGGCGGGATAGCCCGCGCTGGTTCGCTATGGGCGATGAAATCTCTGTACTGGACCTGCATGTCCTCCACCACGACGTCGCGTAGCGAGCCCAGGCTGGCTCCGTAACTGATCGGGACGCCCGGGTCGGCCACGTGGACGTGGATCTTGACTGTGTCGGGAGTACCCACGACCAGCGCCGACTCGCCAATCTCTGCGATCCTCTGGCGGACGGCATCTACGTCCAGCCCTTGTCCGACGATGAGGAACTGGACGTCATAACCGTAGCCGGCCTCGCCAGGCTCCAATGCCGTGGCGACGAGGTCTGCGGAGGTGGCCAGCGTCACCTCTTTGGCGATGTGTTCTCCTCGTATGTAGCGCAACATTCCCTCCAAAATAACCAAGAGTCCCTGGCCGCCCGCATCTACCACGCCGGCCTCTGCCAGCACCGGGAGCAGTGAAGGCGTGAGCCTGACCGCCTCGTGGGCGGCGAATACCATGTGCTCCAGCACCCGCACCAGGTCATCCGTCTTCTCCGTGGCCCCGGTCGCCGCGTCGGCCACGGCCTGGGCCACGGTGAGGATCGTACCCTCCACGGGCTTGATCACCCCCTTGTAGGCAGTCGCCGCCGCTTCCCGGCAGGCCGCAGCCAGGTCCTGAGCACGATAAGCCTCCTTCTCGTCCAGGCTTCGTGCGAACCCACGCCAGATCTGTGAGAGAATAACGCCCGAGTTACCCCTGGCTCCCATCAGGGCTCCGTGGGCCATCTGGTGGGCAATGTGCCCCACGTTGCGCTCGGGAGAATCCTTGATCTCGGCCCACGCCGACTGCATCGTCAGCACCATGTTGGTTCCTGTGTCACCGTCAGGGACCGGGTACACGTTGAGTGCGTTGATGGCAGTCTGGTGATGCTGCAACCAGGCCAGCGCGGCTTCAATCAGCCGCTTGAAACCCTGACCATCGGTAACCAGGCGTGGGGATGTGGAGGTGATTTTTGATGTCTGCTCGTCCGCCAACCTTGTAGATTCCTCTCAGTCAATGTTACTCACACGCAGCCCCTCGACGTGGACGTTCACCTCGGCGATGGGGATGCCAAGTGCCCGTTCGACGTTGAACCTGACGACATTCATAACACTCAGGGCCACGGCGGCGATACGGGTGCCGTATTCGATGATCACGTACACGTCAATCGTGATCCGCCCATCCTCGACCCGCACCTCGATGCCACGCTTGCTGTCGCGGGAGAGGACGTTGGCGATGCCGGCAGCCAGGTCCTTCGCTGCCGTCCCTACCACCCCGTAGCAGGTGAGTACGGCCTCGTTGGCGAGGCTGGCGATGGCTGTGGGTGAGACTACGATCCGACCGCGAGATTGACCTTCTGGCATCCTTCCTCCTCTAGTCCGCCAGTTGCGTGAAAAGCCACCCTGTGGTATGATATGCGTCCATTACAACCGATTCCGAGGTGATCCATGGCGAAATGTGATATATGTGGCAAGGGTGTTCGGTTCGGACATAACATCAGCCATTCCAAGCGAGCCACCCGCCGCCAGTTCAGGCCCAATATCCAGCGCGTGCGCATCAAGGTCAACGACCAGATGCGCCGGATGCACGTCTGTACTCGCTGTCTGCGGACGTTGAACAAGACTCGTTAGGCCCCTCTCCTGCTTTCTCCCCGTCTTCACCGAAAACCGAAGCCGGTAGAGTAAGCTCATTCTCTGGTGGCTCCCTGCGACGGGGAGCCTCTTTCTTGCCTGTTGAGCCTTCCCCTTTGCGCTGCCTGGCGCATAGCCTGCATTGCTGCTGCCACTCCCTCCGGCGCACCGAAGATGGATGTCCCGGCCACTAGCACATTGGCTCCAGCCGCGACGACCTGTCCCACGGTCTGCAGTCCAATGCCGCCATCTACCTCCAGTTCCGCCTGACTGCCGGCGCTGTCCAGCATGTGGCGGACCTGCGCGATCTTGTGCAGCGTTCGCTCAATAAAGGGCTGGCCGCCGAAGCCTGGATTGACGGTCATCACCAGCACCAGGTCCACCTCGTCGAGCACCTCGCCGATGGCGACCGCTGGCGTGGCCGGGTTCAGCGACACGCCGGGGTGTATCCCCAGGTCTCGAATCTGCTGCAGGACGCGGTGCAGGTGCGGCGTGGCCTCCACGTGGACTGTGAGCCCGTCGGCCCCAGCCTCCGCAAAGATGGGCACGTACCGTAGCGGGTCACTGATCATCAGGTGCACATCGAGCGGCACGTGTGTGACGCGCCGCAAGGCTTGCACGACGGGCGGACCGATCGTTATGTTCGGCACAAAGTGACCATCCATCACGTCCACGTGAATATAGTCCGCCCCGGCGCTCTCGGCGCTGCGAATCGCTTCGGCCAAACAGGCGAAGTCAGCGGCAAGTATGGAAGGAGCGATTTTGATCGGCCGAGCCATCAGGGGATATGATACACTGAGTTGGGAGATTTGGCAACCTTCCCGAAAGTTACAGTGACGACACCCGGCAGCGATACGCTACTTTGGGGTGGCGTCCTTGGTATTCGCGGCAAACCTAAACTTTCGGGAAGGTTTGGCCGCGCTGGCGCAGTTGGCCGCAACCGGCCTGGATTTCGATGCCCCGGCGTACTCGCAGCGTATAAGGAATATGATGCTGCTCGAGCGTGGCGGTGAAGGCAGCCAGCGCCGTGTGGGAGGATGGCCGGCCCGCGTAGCCAGAGGTAGGGTTGAGGGGGATCAGGTTGACGTGGGCCAGGAGCCCCGCGAGCCGGGCCGCCAATGCCTGAGCCTGCTGGCGTGTATCGTTCACCCCCTCGATGAGTGCCCACTCGACGCTGATCCGCCGCCCGGTGCGTTGGACGTAGCGGTGGCAGGCCTCGAACAGGGCATCGAGGTCGTAGCGGCGGTTGGTGGGAACGAGCTGGTTGCGCAATGAGTCGGTGGCAGCGTGCAGCGAGATGGCGAGCGTGATCTGCAAGCCCTCCCCCGCCAGCCTCTCGATGCCAGGCACCAGGCCCGCGGTGGAGAGGGTGACGTGGCGCTGGCCCAGGCCAAAGCCCTGGGGGTCGGTCAGGCGGCGGATGGCTGCCAGCGTCGCCTCGTAGTTGAGGAGTGGTTCCCCCATGCCCATCAGCACCACGTTGGTCAAGGGCTGCCCCTCGGAGCGCAGCATGCGGGCAAAGTGGAGGACCTGGGCCACGATCTCGCCGCTGGTCAGGTTGCGATGAAAGCCCATCTGGCCCGTGGCACAGAAGACGCAGCCGATGGTGCAGCCGACCTGGGTGGAGATACAGGCGGTGCGGCGCTCCCGGTAGCGCATCAGCACCGCCTCCACCGTCTCGCCGTCCTCCAGGCGGAGCAGGTCCTTGCGTGTCTCCCCATCGGCCGACTGGATGGTATTTACCACCGGCGGCACCTCCAGGCCTGTCTCAGCCGCCAGCCTTTCGCGCAGTGGCCGGGGCAGGCTGGTCATCTGATCGAAGCCGGTGGCCAGGTGCACGTAGAGCCATTCCCAGAGTTGGCGGGCGCGGTAGTCCGGCTCCCCCCAGCCGGCCAGGAGGGACTGGAGGGCGGACAAGTCCAGATCGTAAAGCGAAATCGAAGGGCGTTTATCTTCGCTCACGTTCCCGTTCCTCGTGCCTCGACGCGAGCAACCGTTCAACCAATCCTTCTCCCGTAGCACAACCACGGAGGGCGTACACTGGATCCGGGGGCAAGGAAGGCGTTCCCATCGTGTGATGCGGCCACATACGCGTCAAATCCCCAATATCCGCGCACACCAGGTCCGGCTTGACCAACGAGGTGGCCAGGTCGGCCGCCGTGGCGATGCCCGACAGGACCAGGATGGTGGTGAGGCCGGCCCGCACGCCGCCGGTGACGTCGGTGTCCAACCGGTCACCGATGGCGGCCGTCGTCTCCGGGCGGGCTCCCAGCCGCTGCATGGCCTCCCGGTACAGCCAGGGCTCGGGCTTACCGACCACGATGGGCGCTACGCCGGTGGTGGTTGCGAGCGCCGCCAACTGTGCGCCGTTGCCCGGCACCGGGCCCCGCTCGGTGGGATAGTTCGTGTCCGGGTTGGTGCCGATGAAGCCGGCCCCGGCGTGGATGAGCAGGGCCGCCGTCGCCAGTTTGTCCCACGTCAGTTGCCGGTCCCAGCCGACGACCACGTAGGCAGCCTCCCCGTCGGTCAGCACAAACCCCCGTTCCTCCAGCGCGCGCCGCACCCCTTCTTCGCCGATGGCGTAGATGCGCGCCCCCGGCGCGGCCTGGCCGGCCAGGTAAGCGGCCGCGGCCTGAGCAGAGGTCAGGATACACTCGGGTAGCACCTGGACGCCAAAGCGCGCCAGTTTGGCCGTATACTGCTCCGGCAGCCGGCTGGAGTTGTTGGTGGCCAGGATGAAGCCGATGCGGCGCTCGTGCAACAAGGCAAAGAACTCCTGCAGGCCAGGCACCGGCTCGTCGCCCCGCCACAGTACACCGTCCATGTCCACGATGAGGTGGGTGATGGATTGGAGGATGGAGGATGGAGCCTGGAAGTTGGAGATTGGAGATTGGAGATTGCAGGTTGGAGACTGAGGACTGTAGGCTTTCAGGCGCTCGTAGTCGGCGGGGGTGTCTACGTCGGCCAGTACATCCGGATCAGCGACTTTGACCGTGGCGACCTCGCTCGCGTAGCGAACGAGCAGGCTCCGCCCTCCCTCGTCGCCGCTGACGGTCGCCAATTCGGGAAACAGGCGGCGGGCGAAGAGCACCGGCGTGCCGGGCCGGCCGGCGTGCGTGGGGCGAACGATCGGAGTGTCGCCCTCTTCGAAGCGGGCCACCAGCGCGCGCAAGAGGTCCGGCGTGATCAGGGGTTGGTCGCACTGCAAGAATATGGCCGCTTCCGTCGCGGGCGGGAGGGCGGCCAGCCCTGTCTGCACCGACGTGCTCAGCCCTTCCTCCCAGCGCCAGTTCATCGCCACCTGCACGGGCCGCGCACCGAGCGCGATGTGGATGGTCTCAGCCTGGCAGCCCAGCACGACGATCACCGGCTCTAGCCCCGCCGCCAGCGCCACGTCGGCCACGTGGGCCAGGAGCGACACTTCGCCCCAGTCGAGGAGTTGCTTGAACTGGCCGAAGCGACTAGACGCGCCTGCAGCCAATACGATGCCAGCAACTGATTTCATAATCATCACGATATTCCTGTGCGCAGTGTAGCATGGAATGGAGCACCCGTCAAACGTGCCTGGCTTGCCTACCTTACAGCCCTCGGCTATAATGCAGCCATCGGTTGCGAGGAGGCCACGATGAAACTTTCGGTGATCATGCCGGTCTACAACGAAAGGGGGACCATCGCCGAGATCCTAAGACGTGTGCGGGCTGTGCGCTTGAGGGTGCCGGTGGGGTATGGGCCGGAGAATGGCAGCGTGGTGGAGTTCGAGCGAGAAATCGTGATCGTGGACGATGGCTCGACGGACAGCACGCGGGAGTTTCTCCGCACGTTGGAAGGGGAGCCGGACGTGGTGGTCGTCCTCCACGAGCGGAACCAGGGCAAGGGCGCGGCCGTGCGTACCGGGCTCCAGCGTGCCAGCGGCGACGTGATGGTCATCCAGGATGCCGACCTGGAGTACGATCCCCGCGACTATCCGGCGCTCCTCAAGCCCATCGTCGAGGGCTGCTCCCAGGTGGTCTATGGCTCCCGCTTCCGCGGCGGGCCGACTAAGACCATGTTCTTCTGGCACATGGTGGGCAACACTTTCCTCACCCTGGTGACCAATATCCTCTATAACACCATCCTCAGCGACATGGAGACCGGCTACAAGGTCCTCACGCGACAAGTCGCTCTCCAACTCGATCTCCGGTCACAAGGTTGGGGCTTCGACCCTGAGATCACGGCCCAGATCCTCAAACGGGGCTACCGCATCTACGAGGTACCCATCTCCTACACCGGGCGGGAGTTCGAGGAAGGAAAAAAGATCTCGTGGCGCGATGGCCTGACCGTGCTGTGGACGCTGCTCAAGTGTCGCCTGGCCCGCTGAGCCCCCTGCGCTGGGACTGGCAGCGCTGGGGGCTGGTAGGACTGCTGCTCCTGGCCTGGGCGCTGCGGCTGCCGCCGGCGCTGGAGAACCG
Organism: Anaerolineae bacterium; assembly: GCA_035529535.1. Taxonomy (GTDB): domain Bacteria; phylum Chloroflexota; class Anaerolineae; order B4-G1; family B4-G1; genus DATKWP01. The sequence continues at coordinate 17,051 of DATKWP010000236.1, forward strand.
CTTCCACGCCGACGAGGCACTGTACGGCTACTGGGGGCTCCTGATCGGGCGTGGGTGGGATCCGTGGCTGGCGACGGTGCCGGTCTACAAGCCCCCCTTGCTTCCGTACCTGGTGGCCGGGGCAGAACTGCTCTTCGGCAACTCCGAGTTCGCCGTGCGGCTGCCGGGGCTGCTGGCGGGCCTGGC
>DATKWP010000237.1:0-7837 GCA_035529535.1 Anaerolineae bacterium
GGAACTGGAGGCGTACCAGGGCCGCACGTGGCTAGACCTGCCCTGGTATTTCGCCGAGTCCTATTTCTACCGCCGCCTGCTGGAGGCGGTGCATTACTTTCAGCCAGGCCCCTGGCAAGGACGTGACCCATTCGAGAAGCAAAAGCAGGAACAGGAACAGGCCGCCGTGGCGCAACTGGCCGAGGCCTGGGGCCAACTGGCCGGCCTCGAACCGCCGGTGGCCTTCCCACTGCTGTTGCACTCGAGCCTGTGGGGCAACCGTGCCGACTTGAGCAACTTAACCGTGCGCGTGCGTGCCCAGGTGGGAGTGGCGGCCGACCAGGAACGACACCACATCCTGATTGACCACACGGAAACGGTGACGGCGCTGCTGGCGCAGGGGCTGCGGCGGGTGGATTTCATCAACGACAACGTGGGAGTGGACCTGCTCTTCGACCTGGCGCTGGCCGATTTCCTGCTCGCCCAGGGCTGGGCGCGCAAAGTCGTCTTGCACCTCAAGCACGCTCCCTTCTTCGTCTCCGACGCCATGCCCAAGGACGTGCAGGCGACGATTTCGCTACTGCACGGAGTGGCCGACCCGACCACGCGCGACCTGGGCGCACGGCTGCACAGCCACCTGGGGGCCAGGCGGCTGATCGTGGAAGACGATCCTTTCTGGACCAGTTGCCTCACGTTTCGCCAGTTGCCGCCGGCGCTGCAGGCGGACCTGGCCTGCGCGGACCTGGTGATCTTGAAGGGGGACGTGAACTACCGGCGGCTACTGGACGACCGCCACTGGCCGCACACCGCGCGCATGGAGGAGATTGCCGGCACCTTCCCGACTTCATTCCTCACCCTGCGCACGCTGAAAGGGGAGATCATGGTGGGGCTGGCACCGGGCCAGGCGGAGGCGTTGGCCGCCGCAGATTCCACCTGGCTGATCAACGGGAAGCGGGGGCTCATTCAATTGGTGAAAAAGTGAAGCAAGTACTTGACAACGGCCTCATTTCATGCTATACTGTGACCGGTCACAGGAACGGTCACGGGAGCGGTCACAGGAACGGTCACAGTATCAGGCTTGGCCTGAACCCAAGGGTAGCGAGCAGTGAACAAGGTCACCATCCGAGACGTCGCAGCCGCTGCCGGCGTCTCCTACCAAACTGTATCCCGCGTGATGAACCACCGGCCCGACGTCGCCGAAGAAACCCGTCAGCGAGTGTGGCAGGTGATTGAGGAATTGGGCTACCAACCCAGCGCCATCGCGCGCGGCCTGGTCTCCAAGCGCACGTACACGCTGGGCCTGATCACGGCTGACTTTAGTGACTACTTTTTCACCCAGGTCATCATCGGGGCCGAGGTAGAGGCCAGAAAACACGGCTACTTTTTCATGCTGTGCAGCACCGAACGGAACCCGGACGACGAGCCGGCCTATCTGAGGCTGCTGAGCGAGCGGCAGGTAGACGGCATCCTTTTTGCCCGCCCGAGCACAGAACAGGACGATCGCCACGTCGTCACGCTCCTAAGCCAGGGCGTGCCCCTGGTCACCACGGCGTACCACGTAGAGGGCGTGAAACTGGTCGTGGACGTGGACAACGTAGACGGTGGGCTCCAGGCGACCCAGTGCCTGATTGACGGTGGACACCGCCAGATCGGCCTGATCACCGGCCCCGCCGCCTGGAAATCGGTGAAGGATAGGATGCAGGGCTACCGGCTCGCCCTGGAGAGGGCCGGGGTCCCCTTCGACAGAACCCTCATCGAACAGGGGGACTGGTCGCACGAGAGTGGCTACGAGGCAATGCAACGTCTGCTCACGAAAGCCCCCGCTATCACTGCCCTGTTTTGCCAGAACGACCGCATGGCGATCGGCGCAATGCGCGCCTTGCGTGAGGCCGGGCGCAGGATCCCTGACGACGTGGCCATCGTCGGCTACGACGACATTCCATCGGCCGCCTACTCCTATCCCCCGCTGACGACGATCCGCCAGCCCATGCAAATGGTGGGAGAGATTGCCACACGCAAGTTGATCGAACTGATTGATGACCCCGATTCAGAACGGGAGGAAGTACTGCTAAGAACGGAACTGGTACGCCGAGGCTCATGTGGCGGGTGAGTACACCCGACATCCGTTCCGCCTCATCCGCTACATCCGCATACGGAAAGGGGGTGGTGCTACCGGATCGAGACCCTGGATTCCACCGGCTCGTTGCTTTTCAGACCTAGAAGCGCGATTACTTATATCAAATCTCACAGGAGGAGATAAAAAATGGCTACATCCAAACAGTCGTTTATGCGCATCAGCCGCCGCGATATGCTGAAACTGACCGGCGCGGCGGCCGCGGGTGGTTTGCTGGCCGCGTGTGCACCCCCGCCGACAGCGGAGGTCATCAAGGAGACGGTAGAGGTCCCCGTTCAACAGACCGTGGTCGTGTCGGCGACGGAAGCACCACTACCCACAGAAGCCCCATTGCTCTCGGGACCGATCGAGGGGCACGTCGTCTGCATGCACTTCCTGCACGAGTTCACTGAGGATCACGTAGCGGCGTTCCAGGCGGAGAACCCCAGCATCACGCTGGAAGTCATCCAGGCAGACCCGACCCGCTTCTTCGCCATGTACGCGGCGGGCAGCCCGCCGGACCTACTGCGCTGCCAGGCCCCGGCCGTTCCCCAGTACCTGGCCCGCAAGATGCTCTTCGACCTGACCCCCTTCTTCGAGGTGAGTGAGTCGCTGCGCCTCGACGACCTGGCCCCCGCCAACAACTACTACAAGGCCTACAGCCCGCTCGAGATCGGCGATGGCCCGATCTACGGCATGTGCAAGGACTTTTCGCCCGACTGCACCATCTTCGTCTACAAACCTCTGTTCGAGGGCGGCGGCCTGGCAGTGCCCGACGACACCAAGGCACTGACCTACGACGAGATCTACCAGGCTGCCTCGACGTTGTCCAAGTTCGAGGGTGACCGGACCCTGGTGTTCGGCTACGACTACGAGCATGGCTGGGTAGACCGCTTCATGATGAACATCCTGGCGGAGACAGGCGGGACCATCTTCAGTGAAGACCTGACCAAACTCGTCATCAAGGACAACGAAGCGACGTACGCGGTGGCCAAGTGGTTCTACGACCTGTCGGCCAACAAACTGACCGACTCGATCATCAACCCCAGCCCGGGCGGGTGGTTCGGTACCGACTTTAACCAGGCCATCGTCGCCATGGCACAGTACGGCTTCTGGTACGGCGCGATGGCCGAGACCGACGTCAACCGGGGCGGGGTGATCACGCTCCCTGGCCCCACGTGGACGGGCACACGGCGCGATCCCACGGTGACCGCCACCGGCATGATCATGGCGAGCGCCACCAAGGTGCCAGAGGCCGCCTGGAAGGTCTTCGAGTTCTACAACGCCGGCCAGCCGGCGGTGGAGCGCGCGGGCAGCGGTTGGGGCGTGCCAGCGCTCATGTCCATGTACGAGCTGATGCCCAACAACACCGAGTACGAGCAGCAGAAACTGCGCGTCCTGCAGGGGGAACTGGCGTTGGAGACCCCGCCGCTCCAGTTCAACCCCTTCCTGGGCGAGACGACCGTCGCCGATTCCTGGAACGCGCAGGTCAACCGCGCGTTGCAGGGAGAGATCACCTTCGACGAGGCGGTGGCGAACGTGGAGTCGGAGATCAACACGGCCATCGAGGACGGCATCCAGCGCATCCTCTAACGCTCTACGTTCTGGACAGCCCAAGTTGTGGAGGCAGGGGCTTTTCACCTCTGCCTCCACAATTCAAGAAATCCACGTTTAAGGAGGGGCAAGTCATGAGCATGGCACAGTCCCACGTGCAGCAAACGGGGTCCCGGCACCGCCCGATGTCCAGGAAACGGCGCAGGACAGCCTGGTTCTACGGCTTCATCACTCCCTGGCTGTTGGGCTTTATATTCCTCTGGATCATCCCGCTGAGCGTCGGATTCCTCACGTCGCTGACCGACTACGATGGGCTCAACCTGGCTACCGTCAAGTTCCTCGGCCTGAGCAACTATATCCGTGTCCTCACGGCAGATGCAGACGCGCTCTTTTCGTTCGGCCAGACGCTCAAGTGGACCGTCTTGAACCTGCCCACCTGGATGACGCTCGGATTCATCCTGGCGCTGATCTTGAACCAGGACGTGAAGGGCCTGGGGTTCTTCCGCACCGCCTACTACCTGCCCTCCGTCGTCCCGCTGGTGGCGCTGATCTGGATCTGGAAGATCGTCCTGGATCGAAACGCCGGGTTAGTCAACGCGATGCTCAACCTGATCCGGCCCGGCACGGCCATCAACTGGCTGGCGGTGTACGCGCTGCAAGGGCTGACGGTGATCGCCGTGTGGTCTGGCCTCGGCTGGGCCATGGTAGTCTTTTTGGCAGGGTTACAGGGCATCTCGGACGAACTGCTCGAGGCCGCGCGCATTGACGGGGCGAACACGTTGCAGATCTTTGGGTACATCACCATCCCCTTGATGACGCCGGTCATCTTTTTCGTGCTCGTCAATGGCCTGATCGGCAGTTTCCAGCAGTTCATGGTGCCGCAACTCCTGGCCTCCATCGGGGGAGGTGCCGCCGCCGGGTTCACACAGGTGCCTCCCAGGTCAGTCTACCTCTCCATGGTGCACATCAACCGGCAGATCTTTAATTTCCAGCGGTTCGGGTATGGCATCTCCTTGCTGTGGCTGCTGTTCATTATCGTCGCAGCGCTCACCGTCGTCGTCTTCAAGACGTCCCGCTTCTGGGTGTACACCGACGCAAAGGAAAAATGACGATGGCCACACAGACCATAGCCTTAAGAAAAAGACCCGCCAGCCCCCGCAAGGTGGTGCGGCTCACCTTCTCCTACGGCCTGCTAATCCTGGTCACGCTGCTCATTTCGGTACCCATCATCTGGCTCCTGGTCACCTCCATCAAGACAGACGTTGAGTACAATGTCTGGCCCATCCAGTTCCTCCCCAAAGTGGCGCAGTGGAAGAACTATGCCGAGGTCTTTGCCGCCAAACATCACATCTTCCGGTATGCACGGAACTCCTTGTTCCTGGCCATGACTTTCACGCTCCTGACCATCATCACCAGTTCACTGGGAGGGTTCGCGTTTTCTCGTTTCCAGGACGTACCAGGACGTAACAAATTGTTCTCAATCGTCATTGCCTTGCTCATCATCCCTGGCCTGGTGACGGTTATCCCTCAGTTCATCATCTTCTCCCGGCTAGGGCTGACGAATACCTACTGGCCCTGGATTCTGTGGGGATTGGGGGCCAGTGCCTACTACATATTCATGTTCCGGCAGTTCTTCCTCTCGTTCCCCAAAGAACTGGAGGACGCGGCGGAGGTGGACGGCTGCAACCCCTTCCGCATCTACTTGCAGATATTCCTGCCCAACGCCAAGCCTGTCCTGGCCACCGCCTTCATCCAGGGCTTCAGCGGCGTGTGGGGAGATTGGTACTTGCCGGTGATCTACCTGAGCAGCAAGAACACCACGCTGGCCATCAAGATCGCCACCGGCTACATCAACCCTCAGGGGCACATCTACGTTACCATCACGCTGGCCGCCTGCGTGGTGTACATCCTGCCGTTGATCCTCATGTTCTTCCTGGGCCAGAAGCACATCCTGAGGGGCATGGTGACGAGTGGGATCAAGGGGTAGGGAGCAGGAGACAAGGAGACAGGGAGACAAGGAGACAAGGGGACAAGGAGACAAGGGGACAAGGAGCAGCGGGCGGGCATCATAGGAGATAGCCGGTGAGTACACCACACGATCGTATGAAAATCGGGGCCTGGATACACGGGTACGACGACGTGCCGCTGGACGAACAGGTGGCATTGGCGGCTGAAAGCGGGTTAGAGACGATCCGCTCGTATCACCTCGGTTACGCTGAGAAGGTGGCGCCTGCGCTCCAGCAGACGGGGATGAGCCTGCTGGCCGGCATCCCTGTGGACGCGGCCGCGCTGGTCCGGGACTGGCGCTCCCAGGTACGGCTGGATGAACTGGCCCGCTACCACGAACTGGATGTGCGGCTGGAGGCAATCTGCGTCGGCAACGAGTTGCGCGAGGGAGGCGACGAGCCGGACAAGAAGCGCTTCACCGCCCGCCTCTCGTTCGGCCTGGCCAACGTGATCGGTGCCTACCGCCAGTGGCTGGACGAGCATGGCTACACAACGCCGCTCACTTACGCCATGGAGGGCATCGTCTTCGACCCTGCGGGGTACTTCAACGAATGGTTGTGGCCGCTGATTGACGCCTGCGACGTCGTCTCGCTCAACCTCTACCCGATGGGCGACGAGGCCTGGTTCACCTTCGGCGCCTTCGAGGAAAGCCGCCGTTTCCTGTGCGACGCCCGCGCTCGCCATGACCGGTTAGCGCTATTCGAACTCTACCTGCGCCGGGCGCTGCAAGCACTGGAGCGCGCTGGCAAGCCCATGATCCTGACCGAAACCGGTTTCCCCTCGGCCATCGGCTACCACCTGGAGGAGGCACCCTCACCCCCGGCCCCTCTCCCCCCCCATGGGGGGGGAGAGGGGGGGGAGAGGGGAGGGCAATGGGTCGTGCCGGAGAGCGACGGCGCGCGCTACGGCGAGGCCATGCTGGAGTTCGCCACCATGATCCGCCGAGCCAATGCCGACTATGGCGGCCGCATCCAGGCCCTCTACTTTTACGAATGGCGCGACAACCTCCACCACGCCAAGATCTGGAACGTCGAGCAAAGCCCCATCCACGTCGCCTTTGGGCTGCGCGACCGGTTTGGGGTGCCCAAGTTCCCCATCCAGGAACTGGTAGCCACCCTGCAAGGTTGAGCGATTGCGCAACGTCTGACAGAATTCAGGCTTCGGGAGCCTGCTGAGACTTCCGAATCCTGGGCATCGAGGTGATTGATGCGCCTTGGGGCAAGCCTGGACATACGCAGTGACGATCCCGAAGACATCGCCCGCGCCTACGCAGACGCCGGCTATGGAGCCGCCACCTGCCCTCCCGCTTCACTCGACCAGCCGGAACGCATCCGCGCCATCCGCAAATCGTTTGCCCGCTACGACGTGACGCTGGCCGAAGTGGGCGTGTGGAACAACATGCTCGACCCCGATCCTGCCCGGCGGGCAGCCAACCTGGAAGCCAACGTTCAGGCCCTGGCGCTGGCCGACGAATTGGGTGCACTCTGCTGCGTCAACATCGCCGGCTCATTCCATCCCACAAATTGGGACGGCCCGCACCCGCGCAATCTGTCCGAGGAGGCGTTTGAACTCACGGTGCAGAACGTCCGGCACATCCTGGATGCAGTCAAGCCCAGGCGGACGCGCTACTCGCTGGAGACAATGCCGTGGGTGGTCCCCGATAGCCCTGACAGTTACCTGAGGCTGATCGCCGCAATTGACCGGCCCACGTTCGGCGTGCACCTCGACCCGGTCAATATGATCAACTGCCCGTCGCGCTATTACGACAACGCCGGATTCCTGCGCGAGTGTTTCTCCAAACTGGGCCCCTGGATTGTCTCCTGCCACGGCAAAGACATCACGATGCGCGAGCAGTTGACGGTGCACCTGGACGAGGTACGGCCCGGCCTGGGTGCGCTGGACTACCGGACGTTCCTGCAGGAACTGCACCGCTTGCCCGGCGACGTGCCCCTGATGCTCGAACATCTCCCACAAGAAGAGTATCCTCTCGCCCGCGAGTACGTGGTGGGCGTGGCGGCGCAGAGCGGGCTCTCGTTCACTGTACCAAGCACACGGATCGGCAGGATTGACGGATGAGGAGGTGGTGCCGCCCCTGAGCGCCCCCTCGTTTACCTCGCTGAAAAGGATAGGTTGAATGAACATCATTGTGATCAGCGCCAGTCCAAACAAGGACGGTCTGACCGC
>DATKWP010000238.1:0-8117 GCA_035529535.1 Anaerolineae bacterium
GTCTGGATAAACCGGTTGCATCATCCTCCCTGTTACCCGTTCTCACCCAGGAATCGCCTGCGAAAGCCTTCCCACTTCGACGTTAAGCCGTGGCGCGCGACGATATCTTGCAGGACCGCTCGGTTTAGCGCGTCGAATTCAAAGAACTGGACCAGTCGCGCATGATCTTTCGGCCGTCCTGTCTCCAGCATAATGGCAGCAGTGTTTTTTCCATTACTGCTTGCATTCGCCAAATCGCACTTCGTTCACCTCGCGGTACAGTTCGCGCAGGCAGCCGTAGATGCGCCGGTAGGCCCGGTAGAGGCAGTCGTACGTCTCGGCGTTGCACGGCTGAGGCTCGAACTCCCGCGCCACATGCACGACCTGCTTGAGCGCCTCAAAATCCGGGTACACCCCCAGGCCGACGGCGGCCGTCAACGCCGCCCCCACCGCTCCCGCCTCCTGCGGGTTGGCCACCGTCTCCACCCGCCGCCCGGTCACGTCGGCGATGATCTGCATCCACGGCCCTCCCAGCGCCCCCCCGCCGATGACGCGCAGGGCCGGCATGGGAAAGCCAAAATGCTTCTCCACGATCTCAATCATCCAGCGCAGGTTGTAGGCCACCCCCTCGTACACCGCCCGCAAGAGGTGCTCGCGGGTGTGGTCGGCGCTCAGGTTGAAGAAGGTGGACCGCACCCACGTGTCGGAAACAGGAGAGCGCTCCCCATACATCCACGGCGTGCAGATCAGGAAGTCCGCCCCGGGCGGCACCGTCCCCACCTTCTCGTCCATCAGCGCGTAGACGTTCGGCACGTGGGGGTCGGCCTGCTCGGCCTGGTAGAATTCGTCGGCGACCCACTTCAGGCACGCCCCCGCCGTCTCCATCTCGGCAAACAGGAGCGCCTTATTGGGATCGGAGGACTGGATGGAAACGACGCCGTGGCGGCCGGTGGGGGTCTTGCGGGTGACCACGCCCACCCAGCCGGAAGTGCCCAGGTAGATGTGCCCGTCCCCCTCCCCCACCGCGCCGGAACCGACCGCCGCTCCTGGCGCATCCCCCCCGCCGCCAAAGACGGGAGTCCCCTCCAGCAGCCCGCACTCCCGCGCTGCTTCCGCCGTCATACCCCCCACCCGGTCCGTCGAGCGCACCAGCGGCGGGAACTTGGCCTGGTCGAGCCCGATGTAGCGGATGATGCCGCGCATCCAGTCCTTGCTCTTGAGGTCGAGGCAGAAGGCGGAGGCACAGGACCATTCGAACACCATCTGCCCGGTGGCCCGGTAGGTGAGGTAGCCGTTGACGTCCAGGAAGCAGGCCATGCGGTCGTAGACCTGCGGCTCCTTCTCCTTGAGCCACAGCAACTTGGGCAGGCCATCCTTGCCGGAGAGCGGCGTGCCGGCGACGAGCGCAAAGACCTGCGGTCCGAGAAATCTGCGCATGATGCGTTCCGCCTGCTGGGGGGCGCGCCCGTCCAGCCAGATGATGGCCGGGCGCAGCGGTTCGTAGGTGGCTGGCAGGCTCAGGGCAGGCCCCTCGGTCGCACTCGGGGCAGGCCCTGCGCCCGCCCCCACGCGCCCCATGGGCACGATGCCGATCATCTGGGTCATGAAGACGCAGGCGACCACGTCGCGAGGTGCGACGCCCGAGCGCTCCAACACCTGGCGCGTGGTCGTCGCGACGGCGCGCCACCAGTCCTCCGGCTCCTGCTCCGCCCAGTCGGGACGCGGATAGTGCACCGCGTACGGCTGAAAAGCGCTGGCGTAGACCTTCCCTTCCGTATCCGCCAGCACCGCCTTGTTGCCTCCCGTACCCACGTCGTGTGCCACGATATACTGCGGACTCATTGTCGTATCCTCCTCCCGCGCACGATGAACATCGGTCTATTCTTCTGTCTGTTGGGCTTCACCGAAGCCCGCCATCATGCGCTGTCACATCTCCGCTCGGTTACAGCCCTCCTGTCCCATTTGGGCCATCATGTTCCTCATCATCCCCGACATCATCTGAGACATTATCTTGGGAATGGCCTTCGTGGCGATAGCCACAACGATGCCACCTCCAATTGCACCGAGTACAGCGGCGAGTACAAATCGCCCAGTTCGAGAGTCAGCATGCATCGCTATTGCTCCTTTCTCTTGCTACCTCAGAAGAGCGAAACAACCACAACGCCAAGATCTGCGAAGGTCTGGCGAAGGTCGGCGGCAAGGTGATCCCTGAACCACTTCCGCTAATCTGAGAGCGAAAGCATGGGTGGAGCCACGAGGCCGTCTTGTTGTATCGTGCCCATAGTATAGTGCAACCTTGCACAGAAGTCAATCAGCAGCTGTCACAGCAGGTTCACCCCGGCGAGCGGGATACGATATTGACGGCCAGGGAGGGACGTGATATACTGAATCGCAGGAGAGCGAGGGATGGAGAAGAGCCGCAGGCTGGGATACGAGGACGTGCGCCCCTTGTTGGAGCGGCTGCTGGCCCTGCTGCAGGCACGGCTGGGCGAGCGGCTGCTCGCCGTGGCGCTCTACGGTTCCGTGGCACGGGGGCAGGCATATCCTGACAGCGACATGGACCTGCTGATCGTGTACTGCGGCGACAGGATGGCAGCCTTTGACCAGTTTATGGACGTGCTACTGTGTGATCTGGAACACACACCCGAGTGGATCGAACTGCGAGGCGAGGGTATCAAGCCTGATCCCTACCCCGTTTTCTTCAGCCAGGCCGAACTGGCGGATACGCCGTGGCTGCTACTTGATATCCAGGATCACGGCATCATCCTCTATGACCCTCACGCTATCCTGCAGCACAAACTCGAAAGCCTGCGCCGCCGGCTCAGCGAATTGGGATCGTGCAAGGTGATACTGGGAAACGGGAGTTGGTACTGGGACCTGAAACCCGACTGGAAGCCGGGGGAGGTGATCGAACTGTGACCAACTACGAGCGGGCAGCCAGCATTTTCCGGGGAGCGGAGTGGACATACCGCGACATGGAGCGGGCATTAGCAGAGCAGGAGTGGAACATCGCCGTGCGCCGTGCCCAGGAGGCCGTGGAATTGGCGCTCAAGGGGCTGCTGGCCTTGATGGGAGTGGACTATCCCAAAGAGCACGATCCGGCGGACGTCTTTGCCCGCGCTGTGCGCGAACACGGGTTGGCCATAGAGGAGAAAATACTGGAGGAGATTCGCATCTTCTCTGCTCGCCTGGCCCATCGTCGGGCTCCGGCCTTTTATTTCGAGATACGCGTGGAGGAGCAAGAGGCGCGTCAGGCAGCGAAGGACGCGGCGCAAATGCTCGCGTGGGCACAGGAATGGTGGAAGTGGCTGGAGAGAAAGAACGATCTTACTCCAACTGCTAGGTAACCTCCCCCACCACAGTCCCCCGGCTCACCAGCCGGGCCGCGCCACGCAGGACAAAGATCGCCACGACGCCGGTCAATGCCGTCACGACCCCTGCCGCTCCAAAGACGACCTGCACCCCAATCAGTGAGCCGAGCATGGCCGAGACCCCCTCGGCCATCGCGGTGGCGGCGACGACGAGCATGTTGACCGCCGATTGGACCCGCCCGCGCACCGCGTCAGGTGAGAGCGCCTGTGAGATCGTGTCCAGCGCCCCCCGGGCCATCACGACGCACATGCCGATGATGGCGATGCTGACCAGGACGACGGTATAGTTGGGCGCGAAGGCGAAAGCGATGATGGCGATTCCTGCTACAATCAGCATCCCGCCCACAATCGTGCTCGTCGAGAGCCGGCGGGAGAGCCGGCTGACCATCAGTCCGCCCAGTACAGATCCCAGCCCGAGCATGCTCATGGCGATGCCGTATTCCAGGCCGCTGGCCTCCAGTTCTTCCTTGAGGTGAGGGATGGCCAGCAACACAATCGCTCCGATCCCCAGCGTGGCGATGGCCGTGATGACCAATACCTGGCGCAAGTCCCGATGGTGGCGGATAAAGTTGAGTCCGGCCTTCATGTCCTCCCAGACCGTGTTGTCCCCGGCGGCGTGCGCTGGTTCTGGCACTACCTCGGGGATGCTCATCACCGCGATGAGGATCGCGGAAATGAAGAAGGACGCGCTGTCCAGGACGATGGCTAACGGCGCCCAGACCTCGACCGCAGCACCGGCGATGACCGGCCCCAGGATCAGCGAGATGATGTAACTGCCCTGGATCAGGCCGTTGGCTGCCAGGAGGAGGTTGGGCGGCACGATGTTGGGGATGACGGCATTGCGTGCCGGGTAGAAAAAGACGCCCATCAGCGCCAGCCCTGCCGCCGCCAGGTAGAGGATCCACAGGTCCTGGAAGCGGGTAACGAAGAGGACGCACAGCACGATGAGGCCGCGCATGATGTCGGCCACGATCATCACCAGCCTGCGGTTCCAGCGGTCGGCCATCACTCCGCCCACCAGCCCGAAGACGAGTTGCGGGGCTGCAATCGAGATAGCCGGGATAAGCATGGCCAGCGGCGACCGGGAGAGGTTGGAGATCAAGGTGATCGCAGCGATCAGCAGGCATTGGTCGCCGATCTGGGAGAATAACTGTCCGGCCCACAGCAAACTAAAGTCGCGGTTGTGAAACAGGGCCCGCATCGCCTGCTGTTGGTCCGGCGGGCGAGGTGGTTTTTCCGGCATACCGCTATAATTCCTTCTCGTACACGCGGTAGGTACGGTACACCTGTCCACCCAGCATCTCGGCCGTGCGGCGCATCATCATGTTGTTCTCCAGGATCCAGGAAATCTCAGCCCGCCGGTAGCGGGGCAGCGCCGCCTCGGCCATCTTCAAAAAGAGCACTCCTTCCACCCCGCGTCCCCGGTACTGTTCCAATACCCCGCCGGCGAAACCGCGGATCGTGTCCACGCGATGGCGCACCTTCCAATGCCAGAGCAGTTTGGCCATCGTCCACCACTCGGGTACGCCAGGGCGGGGATAGGCCCGGATCAGCGCCTGGTTGACGTCGGGGAGGGGCAACATGGCGCCGATCGGCTCCCCATCCTTCTCGGCAAACCAGATCACGTCCGGGTCAACCATCTGCTTCAGTCCAGCCGCGATGTGCTCGATCTCGGCGTCGGCCAGCGGCACGAAACCCCAGTTCTTCTCCCAGGCCGCGTTATAGACGCGCTTGAACAGGGCCACCTCCTGCTCAAAGTGGCGCATACTGGCCTTGCGCACGGTGAACCCCCCGCGCTCCAGGACCTTGTTGGCCACACGCCGCAGTTTGGGGGGCAAGTTCTCCCCCCGTGGCCCGAATTGGGTCAGGTCCAGCATGTAGGCCACCAGGTCCATCGCCTTGTGGAAGCCGGCACCTTCGATAAAGTCCACGTAATACCGTGGATTGTAGGTCATCATCACCACCGGCGGGCCATCCCAGCCGTCCACCAGCAGGCCGATCTCCTCGTTGGTGGAGAAGTTGGCCGGGCCACGGAGGGCAGTCAGCCCTCGCTCCCGCGCCCACTTACAGGCCGTCTCCAACAACGCCCCGGCCGCCTCCCGGTCCGGCAGGACCTCGAACAGGCCAAAAAAGCCCACCTGCTCTTCCTGGAACTCGTTGTGGCGGTGGTTCAGGATGGCGGCGATGGTGCCCACCGGTTTCCCGTCCCGGCGAGCCATGAATAACTGGACCTCGGCATGCTGGTAGAATGGGTGGTGCTCCTGGTCGAGGAACTCGACCCGCTCGGAGATGAGAGGCGGCACCCAATAGGGGTCATCCTTGTACACTTCCCACTGAAAGTGAATGAAGGCGAGCCGTTCCTGGGCCGTTCGTACGGGCAAGATCGTCAGATCGCTGTCATTCCGAGCAAAGCCGGATGTACTCATCCGCGGAATCTCGTTGTCTGGCATGCTGTTCCGTCCTTTCGCTGCACAATAGCAAATCCGCATTCCGCCAACCCGTGTACCCACGGGCGCATTCCGCACCGCATTGTACACCAGAGCGCCGGTAACGCCAAGTCACAGTTCCAGCACCAGGCCGTCGTGGGCAAACGCAGCCGCGCCGTGGGGCACCAGGGCCAACGCTTCCTCCGGCGTGCACTGCAAGTGGCCGACGTGCGTAAAGAGGACCTGCCGGGCGCCGGCCGATTCCGCCCAGTGGACCTCCTCGACGATCGGTGTGTGGCGCCCCTGGCCTTCTTCGACCGACGGTGTATAGCGAGCATCCATCTGCTCGCGGGTGAGAAAGGAGCCATCGAGGATGGCCAGGTCCAGCGGGCGCACCAGGGCCAGGTCGGCGGCCAGGTCGGCGGCCAGATTGGCATGGTGAAAGTCAGGGGCATAGAGGATGCGCACCCCCTCCCGCTCGATCAGCAGACCCGCCGTGGTGAAGGGCTGCGTGTGGTGAGCCCTGACAGACTTTTCGTCACTTTTGACTGTGGTACAATGGAGCGAATTTGAGAGCGGGGGAGTCAGATGAGCAAGCAGCCGCGCCATCGTCCACAGCGGAGTTACCCGGATGCGCAACGGGTGATCGTGGAATGTGAGTTGGAGGAGTGCGTCCATTGTGGAGGAGCATTAGCGTCCAGTGGCACCTGGCACGTGAGGAAGTATGTGCAGACCATGAATGGCCCGCTGTTTGTGGCGGGGAAGAGCAAGAAGTGCAATGCGCCGAACTGTTCTCACCCAGGTCATCACTACCATGCCAGCAGAGTGCTGCGCATCAGTCTACCCCAGAGCACGTATGGACTGGATGTGCTGGCGTTCATTGGCTGGCAGCACGAGCATGAGCACAAGCAATTGGTGGAGATTGGCGAGCTGCTGAGCCAGCGCGGGGTCGAGGTAAGCGAGCGACACGTGGCTCGGTTGTACCGCCAGTTTCTGGCGTTGTTGGGTGGGATGAACGAAACGGTCAAGCGGCGCTTGGAGGAGACGGTCAAGGCACACGGCGGTCTGATCTGGGGGATCGACGCGCTACAGCCGGAAGGGAGTGGGACATTACTGTATGTACTGTACGAAGTATTGAGTGGGACGCCGGTAGCGGGGGTACAGCTAGACCACCCCACAGAGGACGAGTTGGTGGCATGGTTGAAGCCGTACCAGGAGTTGCCGTATGAGGTACTGGCTACACTATCGGACGGGGAGAAGGCCATCATCGGGGCGTTAGAGAAGTGCTGGTCGGAGGCACCGCGTCAGCGTTGTCAGGAGCATTTTCTGGGGAATCTGGCTGAGGCGGTGCTGAAGGTAGATGAACAACTGCATCAATGGATGCGGAACGATCTGGGAGGGTTACCAGGGGTACCGATTGAGCCGGAGACCCCGCCAGTAGGAGAGGAAAGCAGTGGACAAGCGATGGCAGCCTCCCTTTTTTGCCCTACACACGCGCGCGGCGGGATCACGAGTTGGTAGAGATAGAAGCGCAGGCGCGAGTTGCCATCCGCGATGCAGTGAACCGGCCGAGTCGCAAGCCATTCTACTGGGGTGGTCTGAAGGGCTATGAGCAACTCGAGGCGATTGCGCAAGCATTAGGTGAGGGGTCAAGTGGCGAGCCAGAGACAGACTACTTGCGACGGCTGAAGATGAGAGTGGAGTGGGTGGTGGAGGCGTACCGGGTCAACGTGGCGGATCTCAGGGAGGCCCATACGTGGCTGAGGCGGATTGCGGAATGTCTGAGATATCCACCCGGCGACTCCGCGTCCGGGCCATCGTTGAGCGGTGAGCAGGTGAAGCAAGAGATGGACACGCTGCTGCAATCGTTTCAGCCCAATCTCAAGCGGCAACCGGCACAGGCCGCCCTCTATGGGGCCTGGCAGCGCACGTGGAAGGAATATGGCCCTGACCTGTTGCATTGCTACGACATTCCCGGCTTGCCTCCGGATAACCTGATGCTCGAGTCGCTGTTTGGGCAGATGCGTCGCCATCAGCGCCGTGTCAGCGGCAAGAAGTCCACCCGCGAATTGCGCGACCTGGGTCAGTGCCAGGCGCTGTTTTTGGCGAAGAACGAGGAGGAGCTGTTGGAACAGATCCGCCAGGTGTCTCTAGCACAGTACCGCGAGAACCGGCGACGGTTGGAGGAAGCCGAAGCGCCCCATCGCTTACTGCGCCGATTGCATCGTGATACGCTCGCCACGATGCGCGACCTGGTCAGGCAGCACGCTGCCCGTCGCTCTGCCCTGGCATCGGCTTCCGGGCAATCGCTGCCAATAAGTGATGGTTAGTCTGTCAGGGG
>DATKWP010000239.1:0-2164 GCA_035529535.1 Anaerolineae bacterium
GTGACGGACGGACATCCCTAATTGCCTGGCGACCTGCTCCTGGTTCAACTGCTGCACGTAGCGGTAGAACAGGGGCTCATAGATTTCCCAGGCGGGCGATTGGGGAAACTCGTCGGGCTTTGGTTCGAGGGACTCGATGGCTTCGGTCAGGATGTTCTGGAGGGCGGAAAACGTGTCGAGGCGGTGGGCGACGCCGAACAGGGCCGCCAGGGGGCTTGTGCGCAGGCGGTCAGGCTCGTACAGGTGGTTCAAGGCCCGATGCAGGTGTTCCAGGAACTCTTCTTGGGTCATGTCCCCTTCTTGTCCTCTTCTGTGCCGAATTTCTCAGACAAGCGGCATGATTCGTGATATTATATACACGCCAGCAGTTGCTGGCAATCCAACGCGAGTCACCTTCCCGAAAGCTGCCTTCCCAAAGGCTGCCATGATTGTCGGATCAGCTTTCGGGAAGGTCCGATGGAGGAGGTGAATCTATCGGGCAGGATCAGATTGCAGGTTTGAGATTTCACCCGATCATTGCAGTACTTGAGACTTGAGCAAACAGGAAGGAGAGTGAGCAAAAATGAAAACCGTAACTCGACGCGATTTTCTCAAGGGCCTGGCCCTGGCCTCGGCCGGCACTGCGCTAGCCTCGTGTGGCCCGGCCCCAACCCCAGCACCCCAGGTGGTCAAGGAGACGGTGCAGGTGCCTGTCCAGGAGACCGTGGTGGTGGAGCCGACCGCAGTGCCCCCCACCGTTCCGCCGCCGCCCCAGCCCTCCAAGGTGGTCATGTTTGGGGTCGGCACGGGTGAGTATTCCGACGACGAACTGAATGCGTTCCTGGCACAGGCGAAATACGTCTCGGAGGTAGAGCGCGTGGAAGGGGATGCCACCCGCCTGCGGGCCATGTGGGCGGCCGGCACCCCGCCGGACGCGTGGCGGGCCAGCGGCGCCGACGTGCCCCAGTACGTCTCGCTCGATTGGCCGCTGGACTTGACCGAGTACTTTAATACCAGTGCCATGCTCAAGCCCGACGACATGGCCCCCGCCGTGGGATACTTTCAGTATCAGGGCGGCTGGTACGGCATGCACAAGGACTTTTCGCCCGACCAATCCTTGCAGATCAACGTGGCAGCCTTCGAAGAGGCCGGCGTGCCGGTACCGGAAGAGAACAAGATCTACACCTATCAGGACGCCGCTGACTGGGCCCGCCTGCTCACCAAGCGGGAAGGGGACCGCACCGTCCGCATCGGCTGGGGTGACAACGGCTGGTGGGACGGCATCCTGCAGACCGTCTTGATGGAAGAGGGGCAGGACATCTTTGTGGACGACTTTTCCAAGGCCAACATCAAGGACAGCCAGACCGTGGTGGACGTGTTGACCTTCTACGCCAACCTGGCCAAGGAGAACGTGATCTGGAACCCGCTCAACCCTAGCCCCAGCTGGCCTGGCGACGACTACGTGACGGGGCGCGCCGCCGTCATCCGCTACGGCTACTGGATGCACGGCACTGTCGTGGGGACAGACCCGACGACCTTGCCGGCCCCGGTAGAAAAGTTCCAGATGCGTCCTGGCCTCAGTTGGGGCGGCAAGGTGGCCGTCAACCCGCCGCTGGGCGGCGCCGGGTGGTTCATCGCCAAACTGACCCAGGTGCCGGTGTCGGCCTGGGAACTGTTCGAGTACTATATGGGCGGCCCGCCAGCCGAGAGTCGCGCCAAGTCCGGTTGGGGTCTGCCCGCGCTCAAGTCGCTGTACCCGCTGATCCCGCAGGACACGCCGCTCGACAAGCAGTGGTTCGACAGCGTGATGTGGGAGTTGGAGAACACGGTGCAGAAGGCGCGCCAACTGAACCCCTTCATCGCCACCGGCAACATCAACTCAGCCTGGGACACCAACCTGGAACTGTACCTCAAAGACCAGATCACGCCCGAAGAGGCGATCGCCAACGTGGACAAAGAGGTCAACGACGCCCTCCGGGAGCGCATCAACGCACTGTACGGCTAACCCGTACCGCACGGCAATCGTCCGGCCTGCATCCATCGTAGAGGTGCAGGCCGGACAGCCCCGAACCTCCCGCAGGCTAGACGAAGGACCATTCATGCCTATAATAGAATCCTGCGGGAGGTTTACGAGCCGATGAAGGCGGGACAGCATCATGTCAATCCGTGACCTACAAATCGCCCT
>DATKWP010000240.1:0-3476 GCA_035529535.1 Anaerolineae bacterium
CCCTCGCGATACGATAGCCGCGTCCTGGCGTACTCGCCGCGTTCGTACGCCCAGGTATCGCCGTCATCCTCGTACAGCACGAAACTCGCGTCCCGGCCGGGGTAGACGTGCAAGGACACCTCGTCCAGTGGGCGTTGATCGGCGAACAGCACGTCAGGCCCCATCGGGATCAGGCTACCGCCGCGCACGAAGAGGGGCAGCGTGTCCAGCGGTGACTCCACCTCGACCGTACAGCCCCCTTCCCACCGCCTGCCGCTCCAGAAATCATACCACACACCACCGGGGAGATAGACTTGCCGGCGGCGAGCACGCAACTCGACGACGGGGGCTACCAGGAAGGCCGGGCCGAACGTGAACTGGTGCTCCGCTGCCACCGCCTGCGGATCGTCGCCAAAGTCTACGACCATGGCACGCATGATCGGGCGGCCCGTCTCGTACGTCTCGCGGGCACAGGCGTAGATGTAGGGGAGCAGCCGGTAGCGCAACCGTGCATAACGGGCACAGATCGCCTCGACCTGGGGGCCGAAGGTCCACGGCTCATTGCCCGGCCGCGTACCGTGGGTGCGGAAGAGAGGGCAGAAGGCTCCCCACTGGTACCAGCGGGCATACAACTCGGGGCTGAACGATCCGGTGGTGAAGAACCCGCCGATGTCGGTCGTCCAGTACGGCTGGCCGGACAGGCAGACCTCCTGCCCCACGATCACCTGATCGCGCAGCACGTCCCACTCGGTCGCAATGTCGCCGGACCACATGAGCGTGCCATAGCGCGGGATGCCGGCCCACGCCGTGCGGGCCAAAACACATACGCGCAGGTCGCTCTCTCGCCGCTGATTCTCGTACAGCCCCTTCGACCATAACAGCGAATAGACGTTGTGCACGCGCTCGCGAGAGCCCAGGAAATGCCGTGCGCCCACGGGGTGGACCTCCAGTTCCCCCATGTCGGTCCAAAACGCGCGCACGCCCTGACGCCAGATAGGGCGGAAACGGGTCCACCAGGCCGCGCGGGCCTGGGGATTCGAGTGGTCGAACACTGCGCGGGGCTCATTGGGGATGTGGACCAGGAAACCGCGCTCATCGAACTCGGCGAACGTGCGCGCCTGCTGGGCAATGAAGGGGTGCTGGGCCTGCATCACGCGGAAGCCCCTTTCGCGCAATTCGTCCATCGTCGCCAGCGGATCCGGCCAGTCCGATTCCACCCAGGCCAGGTCGCCGAAATGCTCAAACCAGTGCCAGTCCACGACGAGCACGTCACAGGGCAGGTTCCGGCGGCGGTACTCTTGCGCGACGTACGCCAGTTCCTCGGCGCTGCGGTAGCGGTTCTTGCACTGGATCAGCCCCAGGGCCCAACGCGGCGGCAGCGAGGGCTGCCCGGTCAACCGCGTGTAACTCTCCAGGATGCGGTCGAAATCCGGCCCATAGATAAAGAACAGGTCCAACTCGCCGCCATCCAGCAAGATGCCCAAGCGTTCGGGATGCGCCTCGCCCGTGGGCTGGCCGTGAGGCCACGGCGCAGGGGCCCAATCCGGCCGGTTGGGAGCCGGCGCCGGCTCTCCCTCGGCGACCACCCAGCGGGACGGCCAGGAGGAATTGAGCAGCACGCCATACCCGCTCGTGGTCAGCGCCAGCGGGATGCCGTCGTTGCCGCTGTGGCGGAAAGCATCCCACTCCTGCCACATACGCCGCTCACGGCCGCGCAGGTCGAGCCGCGCTAGCGCCCCCTGCCCCAGGCCATAGACGTGCACGCCCATTGGCAGTGCCAGCCGCTGGACCCGCCGGTCACCGTCCCACTCGATGGCAGGCACGTCCGTAGGCGTGGCCACCACGACGTTGCCGTCCTGGTCTACCAGACGGAACGAGAAGGGGTGTCGCGCAATCTCCACGCGCAATTCCGCCGTGGTGAGCGTGACCGTCGCATCGTCGGCAGCGAGGATAGTGGCCACGTGCGGCGAGGGCTCCTCGACCAAAACAAACGTCTCCTCATCCCGGAACTCCCCGTGAGGGGCCAGGCGCACGCGCAGCACATTCGCGGCGACGAAACGCACCTCCAGCAGGGCCTCGTCTACCACGAGCAACGCGCCACCAGGGATTGGCGTGACTTGGCGTACATGCTCAAGAATCATCAGATTACTCCTGCGGGTGCTCATCCGCGTAATGTCAGCCGTTCTCGCGGATCAGCGTGCTCATAAACTCCTCAGCCAGTCTGGTCTGCTGATCAATGTACTCTATGCCGAGAGGCTCGTGGGTGTCGCTGAGGGCAGGATGGCAGAACTCGTAGCAGAAATAGCCATCGTACCCAATCTCCTTCATCAGTTGGACAAAGGTAGCATAGTCAGGCAGCGGCTGGCCAAACGAAATCGGCTTGAGCTGGACCCGCCCCTCGGCATCGCGGTAGAATTCACCGCCAAAATGGGAATGTACCTGCAGATCGCCTACAGTGAGAACCGCCTGGCGCACCCACTCCCGGTCATAGCGAATCATGATCGGCAAATCCAGGCATACCTTGAGCCAGGGGGAGTTTACTTCCTTGACCAGGTCATAACAATCCTTCCAGTGCCGGATCAGCGGCGCATGGTTCTGCAACGCCATACTTATGCCGAACTCTTCACCAAAAGCAGCCGCCTCCTTCAGGCACTCTTTGACGAAATTCCAGCGCTCCAGCCGCGTGGCATAGGGGAACTGCCGCTCAAACGTATCTCGTACCATATCGTAGGTCGCCAGACGATCCCGCATCACCACGCCTGGCCAGGCGGCAAACAATCTCACCACCCTGGCCCCCAGGTCGGCCGCCAGGCGAGCCAGTTCCCGCACCATCAAGAGCTGGCATTCGCGATGCTCGGGCACGGGGCTGGAAAAGTCATTGTTGGCCGCCACGCAGGCGATCTCCATACCTTCTCGCTCCAGGATGCTGCGCATCTCGTCGCGAGTGCGCGGGTCCAGGTCCATCGGGTTTCCATGGGGCCGCTTGCCGTCGAGTTCGATGCCAGTATAGCCATACCCCTTGGCCCGCTTCACGAACTCTTCAAAGGTCAGGGCCGGGCCGTCGTACCAGATCCCCATGTACGTGATGCTGTACAATCCGACTTTCATGGTGCTACTCCTTTCCATATCTGCTGAAGGATGGCGCCGGTGATCAAGTCACGCGGCAAACGCAACCCACGTAGCTAACTTGGCTCCCATTTTATAGCACATGGTGGCAAGATGCAAGGTGAACCTTGACCGGCCAGAGTTGCAATTCCTGCCACATTTGCTACAATGCCACACAGTGCCCTCAAACGGAGTATGCCAGCGCCTGGCTGCCTATCACTGCCTCCCTCATTGAGTGATGCGGTAAGGGTATGAGGACTGCTATGGCCGAAAAGATCCTTGTCATAGACGACGATGAGCCCTTGCTGAGGTTGATATCTTTGTCGCTCGAAAAACAAGGGTTTTCCATGTTCACAACGACGAACGGCAAAGAGGGATTGGCACTCTTCCAG
>DATKWP010000241.1:0-2749 GCA_035529535.1 Anaerolineae bacterium
GCACATCGGGCAGGGCTCCAGCGTACAGTACAGCGTCACGCCCACCAGCCGCCAGCCCCCCAGCGTGCGGGCCGCCTCCCGCAGCGCGATCATCTCCGCGTGGGCGGTCGGGTCGGCGTCCGCCTCCCGGCGGTTGTGCCCCCGCCCGACGATGGCGCCATCGCGCACCGCCACTGCACCGACCGGCACGTCGCCGTGGGCCAGCGCCCGCTCCGCTTCGGCCAGCGCCTGGCGCATCCAGGCTACGTCGTCCACAGGGGTATTATAGCACAGGCCAGGCGAAGCGGCAATTCTCCAACCTTCCCGAACGCTTCAGCAGGGCACTTGTCGCACGCGCGGTGCGCTTGCGAGCGTTCGGGAAGGTTCACGGGGAGGTTCTATTCCTCGGTATACGCCCGCACCTGTGGACGGGTCTGCAGCACCCCGAGCAGCCGTTGCCGTGCTTCCAGCGCGTGCTCCCGGCTATCGTACTTGCCGACCGTGTACGTCGTAAGGCCGAGCCGCAACGCCAGGTAATACGTGTCGGAGGCCCGCTCCCGCTCATCGCCGGCCACCCGCCGCAGGTCCAGGCCCAGGACGTCGAGTGGCGCGTAACGGCGCTCGCGCACCTTGAGCCCGACCAGCAAGTTCACCACGCGCACGCCGCCCGTCTGGCGTTCCGCCACGATGCGCAGCCGGATCTGCGAGAGCACCAGCCCCGCCAGGAGCAGCGGCACGGCGAGGATGAGCAACCACCAGGCGCGGTTGATCAGCCCGATGGGGACAAACACCAGCCCGCCGATCCCCAGGAGAAACCCCATCGCCATCCTGGACCGGATGGGGATGCCATCGTATATCACACTCGTGTCTTTGTCCGGCATGGCCTCCTATACTCCTTCACTCATTTCCCCCTTTCCTCATTTCCTCATTTCCCCCTTTCCCCCTTTCCCCCTTTCCCCCCCTCCCTCACCACTACGTTCACCAGCCGCCCCGGCACGTACACGACCTGGCGCACCTCCTTGCCCTCGATGTGGCGCAGCACGTTCTCGTCCGCCAACGCCGCCTCCCGCGCCTGCTCTTCGCCGATGCCGGCGGCGACCTCCATGCGCGCCCGCACCTTGCCGTTCACCTGCACGACCAGCGTGATCATCTCCTCGGCCGCCAGGCCAGGGTCGAACTGCGGCCACGCTTGCTGGTGGATGCTGTAGGGATGGCCGGTGCGCGCCCACAGTTCCTCGGCCACGTGCGGGCAACACGGGGCCAACAGCAGGAGCAGCGTCTCGACCGCTTCCTCCCACGCCTGGGTCCCATAGACCGGCGTCCCCCTGGCCTTGTGCAAAGCGTTGGTGAATTCCATCAGCCCGGCGATGATCGTATTGAAAGCGAACGCCTCCATATCCTGCGTCACCCGCCGGATCGTCTTGTGCGTCCACCGCCGCAGATCCGCAACCTCCCCATCACTGGGCCCGCCGCTTTGCCGCTTTGCCGCTTCGCCGCTTTGCTGCTTTGCTGATTTGCTGATTTGCTGATTTGCCGATTCCTCCCCCACCAGATTCCACACCCGGCGCAGCCAGCGGTCCACCCCCTCGATGCCGTGCGAGTCCCACGGGCCACCCTGCTCCCAGCGCCAGCCGAACATCAGGTAGCCGCGCACCGTATCGGCCCCGTACCGCTCGACCAGGTCGTCGGGCGCGATCACGTTGCCCCGGCTCTTGGACATCTTTTCGCTGTCCTCGCCCAGGATGATGCCCTGGTTGCGCAACATCGTCATCGGCTCGTCAAAGGCCACCAGCCCGGCGTCCCGCATGGCCTTGGTGAAGAAGCGCGTGTAGATCAGGTGCATGGTGGCGTGCTCGATGCCGCCGGTGTAAACGTCTACCGGCAGCCAGTACCTGGCCTCCTGGGGGTCGAACGGGCTCGAGCCGGCGTGGGCCGGCTTCTCCTCCTGGTAGTACGGGCTCAGGTAGGCGTACTGGTACCACGAGGAGCAGGCGAAGGTGTCCATCGTGTCGGTCTCGCGCGTGGCCGGGCCGCCGCATTGGGGGCAGGTGGTGTGCAGGAAGCCCGCGTGGAATTTGAGCGCGTTCTCCCCCGTAGGGGGGATGACGGCGTCGGTGGGCAAGACCACCGGCAGGTCCTCGTAGGGCACCGGGACCGTGCCGCACCGGTCGCAGTAGACGATGGGGATGGGCGCGCCCCAGTAGCGCTGGCGGCTGATCAACCAGTCGCGCAGCCGGTAGTTGACGGCAAACTCCCCCACTCCCCGCTCCTCCAGCCACGCGGTCACCTTCTGGACCGCCGCGTCGCCGGGCGTGCCGGTGAAGGGGCCCGAGTGAATCATCGTGCCGTACTCGACGTGGAACAGCACGTCCTGATAGAACGGCAGGTGGCTGAGCATCTCCATCGTCGTGCGGTTGGACCGCACCGGCGGGTAGATCGCCTGGCAGCGCGCCAGGATCTCGCGGTCGGCCTCCACGGAGTCGAGTTCCCGCACGTCGTCGTCGAAGATAAAGGCCCACCGCGCGCCGGCGATCTCGTTCCAATTGGCCGGCAACAGGTGCTCGCGCATCAAGGCGACGTAGTGCTCAATCTGCTCGCGGCCGTGCAGCGTGACGTACAGCCCCTCGCCCACGTCGCCGGCCGGCCCGGCCTCGCACTCGATGCCCGCTGCCTGCAGTTCGCCGGCCAACCCTTCCCGCACCGAGCCGGGAAACACCAGGCTCCTGGCCAGGCCGTCGGTGCGGTCAATCACCGGGATGATGGGCAGGCC
>DATKWP010000242.1:0-3879 GCA_035529535.1 Anaerolineae bacterium
AGCAGGTGGATAGCCTGGCCCGCGCCCTCTATGAGGCGCAGGTTTTCTGCATGGTCCAGGTAGTTCACCTCCTCATTGACCGTACCATCCCGGTCGAGAAAAACAGCAGGGCGCATCAGTCGAACAACTCTCGCTCCACCGCCGCACAGATGGCGTGCAGCACGGTTATGTGGGCTTCCTGGATGCGCGGGGTGTTGTCCGAGGGGGCGCAGAAGCAGATGTCAGCCACGCCCTTCAGTTTGCCGCCGGCGCGGCCGGTCAGGCCGACCGTGGTGGCGCCGCACTCCCGGGCCGAGTGAAGTCCCTGGAGGACGTTCTCCGAGTTTCCACTGGTGCTCAGACCAACCACCACGTCGCCGGGCTGGACCAGGGCCTCGACCTGGCGGGCAAACACGCACTCAAAGCCCAAATCATTCGCCATGGCGGTCATGATGGAGGTGTCGGTCGTCAGGGCCAGCGCCGGCAGGGGCTTGCGCTCCATCAGAAAGCGATTCACCAGCTCGGCTGCCACGTGCTGGGCATCGGCAGCGCTGCCGCCGTTGCCAAAGAGGAGGACCTTGCCTCCGCACCGGAAGGTGGCGACCAGTGCCTCGACAATACAGCTAACTAGAGGAACACTTTCCTCCAGAACGACCCTCTGAACTTGAATGCTCTCCTCCAGAATCTGAGCGATCAAAGATCTCGGTTCCAGCAGTTTTGACTCCATGGAGAGAACCTCCCGTAGTCTGCAGCGTAAACGACAAGACTCGTGTCGGCGATGTGGAAGAGCCCTCTATCCCGACACAGCTCTTGCAGGAATCGATAGGCTCCCGGCCATACGGGTGTATAGTCATGCCACACAACAATACCTTGACCGGACAACATGTCAAATGCACTTTCTGTATCAGACTTTGTGTATTGATATGAATGCGCGCCATCAATAAAGATGAAGTCCATTTGTTTGTGATATTGAGAGCAGTCAAAGAGTGCCGAGTCGCCATAGAGTTGGGTTACCTTGTGGGCGACGGCAGTGTTCAAGTACCCAAGGTCTGACATGCCTGGTCGTGGTAGGTATTTCAGGTCTGAAGCATCAGCCTGATGAACAAGGCTGTGTGATTGTTGTGGTGGAAGATCCAAAGTGAATATACGTGCATCCGGATCCGAGTTCATTGCCAGGAACAAAGTTGTCCGTCCTTGAAAGGTCCCAAACTCAAAGATACTCTTAGCATTTGTCTGTTTGACCATCGCACACAGTGCAATGAGTTCACGGTAGGGTAGACCGCCATCACACGCAGGAGTGTAGGAAATCGCCACTTGCGTCTGTGTGACCTCGGGGAATAGATCGCTCAGTTGAGACACAGGTATGGGGGAGTGGACTTGATGCATCGTCTGGAGATCGTATAGCACCATGGCCTCAGCCACCGCCTTCAAGAAACCTACCGTCCGCGATGGGCGAACGAAGGGATAGATGCCCACATTCTTAAGCAAAGACACAGCTAGCCGCGAAACAAATGCCGACGTATTCACAGTCCTATTGCCTGACCTCCCAGGTTTGCAGGCCG
This sequence comes from Anaerolineae bacterium, assembly GCA_035529535.1. Classification (GTDB taxonomy): domain Bacteria; phylum Chloroflexota; class Anaerolineae; order B4-G1; family B4-G1; genus DATKWP01. The sequence continues at coordinate 1,542 of DATKWP010000242.1, forward strand.
CGCAGGTCGAAGCTGAAGTCGACGACCTGGGCGCCCAGGCGCTCGAGTTGTTCGGCGACGTGGTGCTTCTTGTCGAACTGACAGTAGAAGAACATGTAGCCACCCCCACCGGCGCCCGTGATCTTGCCCCCGAGGGCTCCGTGCTTGCGGGCGGTCTCGTAGAGTTCATCGATGTGCCCATCGCTGATCTGGGGCGCCATCCGTTTTTTGTTGATCCACGCTTCGTGGAGGAGGGCGCCGAAATCGTCCAGCTTGCCCCGCAGCAGAGTGTTCTTGAGCGCCGTGGCCACCTGCTTCAGCTCATCCATGGCCCGCAGCACATCTTCCTGGCGCTGCACGTAGCGCTCGACCTGGGTATCGATGATGCGCGCTGAGAGACGGGTCTGGCCCGTGTAACACAAAAGCAGGTTGTAGTGCAGCTCGTTCATGGTATCCCAGGGCACGCGAAGCGGGTTGACGATGGTCGCATCCCGGGTGAACTCGATAAAGTTGAACCCGCCAAAAGTCGCGGCGTACTGGTCCTGCTTGCCGCCCTTGATGCCCATGTCCACCCGCTCGATCTGGTAGGCCAGGTCGGCGATCTCGTAGTTGGTCAGCGGCAGGTGCCGCCAGTGCTGGAAGAGGCCGATGAGGGCCACCACCACCGTCGACGACGAACCCAGGCCCGAGCCGGGCGGCGCGTCGGTGTGCAGGAAAAGTTCCAGGCCCTGGTCCTGGTTGTCGCCGCCCAGCCGCCGGATGGCGGCCTTGACCAGGTCCAGGTTGCCGTCGTAGAGGAGCGGCTCGTCCAGCTTGTACCTGGTCACCAGGTCATAGTCCAGTGAGGTGATGCTGATCTGGCGGTCGTCGCGCAGGCGCAGCGTACCGTAGGCATAGCGGTCGATGGTTGTGTTCAGTACCACCCCGCCCCGCTCGGAGAGATAGGGTTCCACCTCGGTGCCGCCCCCACCAAAACTGATGCGCAAGGGTGCTCTGCTGCGGATAATCAAAGTCCTTTCTCCTCCATGTACTGCTGGAAACGCCGGTACCCCTGCGGGGTGCCAATATCCACGAAGAAGCCATCGACCGGGTAGGCGTACAGGTGGTGGCCCTGGGCCAGGAGATGGGGGAAGGTCTCACGCTCGATAGAAACCGGCAGGCCCTCGGGGATGGCCTCCCATACCTCCGGCTCGAGCACGTAGATGCCGCCGTTGATCCAGCCTGGCCCCGCCTCACGCTTCTCCCGAACGCCCCCGATGCGGCCCGCGCCGTCCATCTCCAGCGCCCCGCCGGCGGCGGTGTCCTCGACGCGCACGGCGGCCAGCGTGCCCACCGCCCGGGCGTCGGCCGCCCGCCTGGCCCGGTGCGCGACGACCATGGCCCGCAGGTCGACCTCCAGGTAGGAATCGCCGTTCAGGACGAGGGTCGTGCCCGTGACGCAATCCCTGGCGTTCTTGAGGGCCCCCGCCGTGCCCAGGGGAGACGCCTCCATGGCGTAGGCGATCTGCACGCCCCAACGGCGGCCATCGCCGAAATGGTCCCGGACCTGGTCCGCCTGGTGCCCCACGCATAGGACCAGGTCGTCGAAGCCCTGGTCGTGCAGCCACTCGACCAGGTATTCCAGGAAGGGCTTGCCCGCCGCCGGGGCCATGGGCTTGGGCCGGTCGGCGACGGCCTCCCGCAGCCGTGTGCCCAGGCCGCCGGCCAGGATCAGGGTCTTCAAGATAGCACCTCGCGATAGACGTCGATGGTTTCGCGGGCAGCCTGATCCCAGGAAAAGCGCGCTGCTCGCTCCAAACCTCGCTGGCGCAGGTCATCTGCCAGATCGGCGTCACTCAATACGCGGCGCATAGCCTCGGTCAGGGCCTCGACGTCGTAGGGGTCGACCGTGATCGCTGCATCGCCCACGACCTCTGGCAGGGACGAGGTGTTGGAGGTCACCACCGGCGTGCCGCAGGCCATGGCCTCCAGGGGCGGCAGGCCGAAACCCTCGTACAGGGAGGGAAAAACGAACAGGTCGGCGCCGCTGTACAGGGCGGGCAGGTCGGCGTCGGGCACGTGACCGGTGAAGATAACATGCCGCTCCAAGTTCAGTTCTTGGACGGTGTTCATGATCTGGGTGTACTTCCAGCGCCGGGCACCGACGACGACCAGGGGACGACGTTCCCCGGATTGCCACAAATGAGATCCTGCCCGCAGGATGCGCTGCAAGTTCTTGCGCTTCTCAACTGAGCCAACAAAGAGGAAGTAGCTTTGAGGCAGGCCATAGCTTCTGCGAACCTGAGCGATCTGTGGATCCGATACTGGATGATAGCGCTCACCTACGCAGCGATAGACAATGTGGATCTTTTGCGGTGGG
>DATKWP010000243.1:0-2324 GCA_035529535.1 Anaerolineae bacterium
CCACGCGCACAGAGGTGGAGACCTACAGGGAGATTTCCGGGTTCGTGCGGATGGCCCTGCGGGGGCTCCATCTGATCTTTGGCGTCGTGAACTGCCTGGTCGCGCTCGTCGTCGCGTTGGTCGTCGGCGTGATCAACCGGATCGCCCTGACGCAGCGGGTGAGCGAACTCGGTCTGCTGCACGCCGTGGGTTATCACAAGAACCGGCTCGTTGGCCGCTTGACGTTGGAGACAGCGGTTGTGACCGGGATCGGGTGGGGGGCTGGTCTGGGGCTTTCTTTGGCCGCTCTATACGGGCTCAAGTCTAGCCTGTATTATGCCAAGGGAATGGAACTGGATCTGGCGAACCTGATGCCGCTCTGGTTTGTCGTCCCGATTCCGGTGGTGGTGATCGCGTTTGCGGCTCTTAGCGTCAGGCGAGTGTTTGCCCAGTTCGACGCTGTGGCCATCATCGAGCGGGGAAAGCTCAGTATGGAGGTGGAGGGGCACAAGCAGGCAGTCAAGCGTTCGCGAACGCGGCGTTCGACGACCAGGCCGCTGTCGTCCCGGACCTTTTACCTGCGCCACCGCCGCCGGGGGATCATGCTGGTCGTGAGTATGGCATTGATGATCCTGGGGGTCGCGTTCCCTGTGTTTCTTATGTCGGCATCCCTTGATGCGATGAAGCCCGATTATGAGTACCTGCGTTACGTGGGTGAGGTTGCGCCAGGCATAGGAGATGTCGTTGATCCTGGTGTGGCGGCGCAGGTCAGGAGTCATCCTGCCGTCGCCCGCATCATCCAGACGATGCCATTGCGGTTGCAGGTCGTAGTGCCGCCGGGCGGGGGATCTGACGTCAACATCTATGGTGTTTCTGAAGACGATTTGCCGGTATTGATGGACCTATTTGACGTACAGCTCGTGGAGGGGCGCCTGCCCCGCCCTCGCTCCAACGAGATCATTATATCGGAAGCGGTCGCACTGAATCGAGAACTGCGCGTGGGAGACGCCATTGGCCGGCCCGTTCAGGAGCGAAACGGCGAAGACAACCTGTTAATTGAAGACGACATCCCGACCGAGATGGTGATCGTTGGTCTGCTTTCCCGTGACGATCTGTGGTTGGGATTTACTTCACTCGAATATTTGCAGAGCCACGAACTTACCACGTCCCGGTCGCCCCGGCTGCTCGTCGTGCCGGCGGAGGAGCGCAAGGGTGAACTGGATGCCTGGCTGGAGGGGAGCGTAGCCTCAGCGCAAACGCGGGTATACACCTACGATGCAGGGCGGCGCGAGTTTGAGGAGATTGCGCGACTGATGATGCTGCTGTTTGCTGCCGTCGAGAGCATCATCGCCATCGTAGCGGCGGTCGCCCTGGCGGCTTTGAATTATATCTTCTTCGCTCAACGCCGGGAAGAGTTTGGCACGCTGCACGCCATCGGGCACAGTCGCCTATGGCTCGTCTTTCGCACCGTGAAGGAGACCGGGAGCGCGGTCGGCCTAGCCTGGTTGGTCGGTGCTGTAGTTTGTGTGCTTGGCTTGATCGGCTTCCAGGCACTTGTCTACACGCCGAGGGGGCTGAACCTGGACTTTTTCAGCTTTGCGCCCTGGCTGTTCACGCTGCCGATCCCGCTGGCCGTCATCGTTGTCGGTGCTGGCACAATCGCCAAGACGCTCCACAGGCTCGATCCCGTGGCTGTCATTGAGATGAGGCAAGACTAGGGCTCGATTGTGTGGCTGGCATCGAGAGGGGACAACCATGAGACGTCTGATTGGAATATGGTTAGTATGGGGAATCATCATCTTTGGCCTGGCGGCGTGCGGGGCAGGCGCAGACGGTTCGCCCACGCCGACTCCTGCGCCCGACTCCGCTTCGCTCTTTCCAGCGGTCTCCAATAGCATCACGGCCAACGGCGTGCTGGTGCCCGCCCGGCAGGTGGGATTGAGTTTTGGCGTGGGAGGCACGGTCACGTCGGTCGGGGTCGAGATCGGCGAGCGCGTGCAGGGCGGGCAAACCCTGGCGACGCTCGACGCTGCCGAGTTGCAGCGCGCCGTGGCGCAGGCGGAACTGGAACTGGAAACCGCTCAGGTCCGGCTGGCCCAGTGGCAGGCGCAGGCCACGCCCGTCCCAGAACAGGTGCTGGCAGCGACGGCGGCCATCACCAGCGCCCAGGCCGCCCTGACCCAGGCGCGCGTGCAGGCCGCTCAGCGCCCCAATCAGGATACCATTGACCAGGCAGCGCTGAGACAAGCCGAGCGGGCGCTACAGGATGCCAGGAACGAGTACCAGAAGGTGTTCGACAACCCGACCACCCACGATTGGGCGCCCGCCTCGCCCCAGGCGCGCAC
>DATKWP010000244.1:0-2239 GCA_035529535.1 Anaerolineae bacterium
AAGTTCACCCAGAACGCCCGCGTGTTCCGCGATTACTTTGTGCGCCAGGGTGAGATCGAGGCCATGTACCTGCCGACACTGGCGTTCGCCCTGGCCTGGGCCGGCGCCTTCCTGCACTCCATGCTCCTATGGCGCACCGGCGCCATCAGCCTGGGCCAGGTCGTCACCTTCATGGGCCTCATGGGCACGCTGCGCTTCCCCACCTTCATCTCCATCTTCTCCTTCAACCTGGTGCAATTGGGCGTGGCCAGCGCCGAGCGCATCCTGGAATTGATCAACACGGAGACAGAACTGGACGAGAACGAGGCGGGCCTCGCCCGGCCGATCCAGGGAGAAGTGGTCTTCCAGAACGTGCACTTTAGTTACGACGGCAAGCCGGTGCTCAAGTGTGTCAGTTTCACCACCCGGCCCGGGGAGACGATCGCCCTCGTTGGGCAGACCGGCTCCGGCAAGACGACGCTGACCCGCCTGATCAACCGCATCTTCGATGCCAACAGCGGGCGGGTACTGGTGGATGGCGTGGACGTGCGCGACTGGAACATGGAATCGCTGCGCTCGCAGATATCCACCATCGAGCAGGACGTGTTCCTCTTTTCCCGCTCCATCGCCGAAAACATCGCCTTTGGCTGCGCGGAGGCCAGCCAGGAGGAGATCGAGCGGGCCGCCCGCGAAGCCCAGGCCCACGACTTCGTCACCGGGTTCAGTGACGGCTACACTACGGAGGTAGGAGAACGCGGCGTGACGCTCTCTGGCGGGGAGCGGCAGCGCGTCGCCATCGCCCGCGCCTTCCTGACCGACCCGCGCATCCTGATCCTGGACGACTCGACCAGCGCCATAGACAGCGCGACCGAGGACCACATCCAGCGCGCCATGCGCCGCATCAGCAGCCAACGCACCACCTTCATCATCACCCACCGCCTGAGCCAGATCCGCTGGGCCGACCGCATCCTGGTTCTGCGCCGGGGCGAGTTGGTGGACCAGGGCACGCACGAGGAGTTGATGGAGCGGTGTGTGGATTATCGGCGGATATTTGCGAGGTATGACTAATGGGCTTTATTCTAGATGGCCTCGAAACCGAAGCCTACGACCGCCAATACAGCGACCGGGAACTGGTGGCCCGCATCGCCGGCTACTTCCGGCCTCACGCGCGGCAGATGGCCCTGGTCGCCGTTGCCATCACGCTCAACTCGGTGGCCGGCAGCGCCGGGCCGATCCTCATCTCCAAGGCCATTGATCTCCTATCCCATGCCCCTTCCACCCGGGGCATCCTGTTGGCCGCCGCCGGCATCCTCCTGCTGGGCGTGTTTGGCTGGACCTTCAACTACGTCAACCGGTTGTTCGCCACGCGCGTGATGGGGGACGTCGTGCTGCGGTTGCGGGAAGACGTCTTCAACGCCACCATCCGGCACGACCTCTCCTTCTACGACGAACATCCTTCCGGCAAAATCGTCAGCCGGGTCACCTCCGACACCCAGGACTTTTCCGAGGTCGTCAACCTGGTCATGAGCCTGCTGAGCCAGGTGCTGCTCGTCCTGCTCCTCTCCTTCTGGCTGTTCAGCATCAACGCCTGGCTGACGCTGCTGCTGATGGGCATGGCGCCCATCGCCGTCACCGTCGCGCTAAGTTTCCGGCGCATCGCCCGCCGCGTCACCCAGCAGGCCCGCCGGGTGACGGCCAAGATCAACGCCCAGATCCAGGAATCCATCAGCGGCATCATGGTGGCCAAGAGTTTCCGGCAGGAACACGCCATCTACGCCGACTTTGCCGCCACCAACCGGCAGGCGTACCAGATGGGATTGCGGCGCGGGCTGACCCTCAACACCATCTTTCCCGTCCTGGGCATCTCGTCCGGCCTGGGGGTGGCGGCGCTCATCTATGCGGGTGGGCTGACCGTGCGCAGCGGGGCCGTCAGCCCCGGCAACTGGTACCTGTTCATGCAGGCTGTAGGCTTTTACTGGTGGCCGCTCGTCAGCATCGCCTCCTTCTGGAGCCAGTTCCAGGACGGGCTGGCCGCCGCCGAGCGGGTCTTTGCCCTGATTGACGCCGAGCCCAAGGTCGTTCAGGAGGCATCTGAACCGGTGGAGAAACTGGACGGCCACATCGAATTCCGGAACCTCAAACTGACCTACACCGGCGCGGAAACGGTCCTGCCCGACTTTTCGCTCGACGTCCGTCCCAAGGAGACGCTGGCGCTGGTCGGGCACACCGGGGCGGGCAAGAGCAGCATCGCCCGCCTGAT
>DATKWP010000245.1:0-2261 GCA_035529535.1 Anaerolineae bacterium
GCGTTGACGTGGATGCTGCCGACCGCGGGGGACAGGACGATCTTGGCGCTGGTCGCCTCCTGCAAGGGCAGGCTGATCTCCTCACCCGTCGCTCCCTGCCCGGGAATGAGGCCGGCGTTGAACAGCCACAAGACCCCCGCCACGAAGGCCACCGTCAGCACCAGCGCCAGCAGCGAGCCCCAGACCGAGCGGCGGCCGACCAGGAGGTCCAGCCCCGCCGCGACCAGCAGAATCGGCCAGAAGCGGAAGATGATTTCCCACACGCTCCAGGACACGATTCCCAGGTTGTTCAGCAGGAACACCACGCCCAACCCAATCAGAATCACCGGCCCCACCAGGCCCGGACTGCGCCGTCTCTCTCTCGGCTCTTCCATAAAACTCTCCTTTCACCTCTTACGCACTACGTAACACGGAACACGTGGTTCGTGTTGCGTGTTCCGTTACTTTGACCGCAGCATGCGCACGATCAGGAATATACCACCGCCGATCAGGGCAAGCGGCCAGAGGTACTTGACGAAGGAGGCGGAGAAGGCGGCCATGGCCAGCCCCATCACCAGCATCACGACGGCCGGGATGAGCGCCCACTTCATCCGCCCTTCGGGTGTACGGATGAAGGACAGCAGGCCGAAGGTGGCCGCCAGCCCCAGGAAGAAGACCCCGCTGACGTCAATCCCCTCGAGCAGGGAGGACAGGCCCGCCACGAGCGCCAGCGTGATGAGGACGCCGCCGGGGATCACCGCCCACCAGTACTCACGGTTGGTGAGGTAGACCACCCAGAAGGCCGCGCCAAGCCCGCCCAGGAACAGCGCACCACCCCAGGCTTCCAGGCCTGGAGCCAACTGGCTGATGGCGATCAGCGCCCCGATACCCAGCAGCGCAAAGCCCGGGATGACCGCCCACCACTGGGTGCGGTTGGCCAGGAACACGTACAGGAAGATGGCACCACCGGCAGCAAACAGGAACGCCCACACGAGGGCAATGTCTGGTCCAATGATGCCAAAGTTCTGTAGCAGGAACAGGATTCCGGCGGCGATCAGCAGGATGCCGCCAATCACAGGGACTTGGATCCGTTTCATTGTGGTACCTCCATCGCGTTGGTAAGGTAGAGAAACCCGTTTTCCCCCGGAAAACGGGTTTCTTGATGTCCCTACCGTATGTTCACCGAGCCGACGCCGGCCTCGACGTCAATGTCTACCCTGTTCGGTGCCGTGTCGTAGTCGGCAGACTGGTAGACGCCGCCCGCGCGTGGGAAACGGTCCCGATCCACGTGGATTTCCGCCAGGCCTCCTCTGGCCCGGATGCGGGCCGCCACCCCCGACGGCACCCGCACGACCACCGAGGCGACTCCGGCACGGACCTTGACCTGCGTGGTTCCGGCATTGGCCGGCAGCGTCAGGTCGGTCGCGCTGGCTCCCGTCTGCAGCCGGAGGTCGGTCACGCGTGTTTCCGTCAGGTCCATCCTGGTGTCGCCGGCCCCGGTCTGGAAGTCGAGCGACAGGGGAACCTCCCGGCTCAGGCCGAACGTCCAGTCGAGCGCGGCGTGCGGGCCCCACATCCAGGGCATGGTGAGCCACGGCAAGACGTGGGGGGGCACGCGCAGTTCAACGTCCAGTATATCTCCATCCCGCCTCACGCGATGGTCCAGCCCACCGTTGAAGGTGCCGGTCACCAGTTCCCCCGGGCCGGCGCTACTGTCTATGCGGAGGCGTCCTGCCCCGTGACGGATGTGGAGGCGGGCCTGCCCGGCCCCCTCGAGCGGGATCGTCACCTGGGCGGTCTCCATGGACTCCATGGAGGGCCGGCCGAACAGGATGCCCCACAGGATCCACCCGCCCAACGCGATCAGGAACAGCGGCCAGATCAGGTTCCAGGCGTTCACCCTGAACAAGGCGCCCACCAGGAGCAAGAAGCCGACCGCGATGAGGGCGATTCCCCAGAAAAGCGTACCTCTGCGCATCTCACTTACCTCCTGCCTAGCGGCGGCGCACCAGGCGCTCGACGAGGATGAACAGGCCGAGCACGATGAGGAGCACCGGCCAGTAGGGCCCCAGGAGGTTCAGCCCGCCCAGGAAGGAGCCGAAGATGGCGAACAGCACCAGGCTGATCAGGATCAGCCAGCCGCCGCCCCCCAGCGCCTTGCGGAGCCCGCCACCCAGGATGCCCGCCAGAATGATGCCCACGCCGACGAAGCCGGGGATCAGTGTCCAGGCGTAGGCCCAACTCTCCCAGTGGCCGGTGGCGTTTTGCCAGTACAGCAGCCC
>DATKWP010000246.1:0-9500 GCA_035529535.1 Anaerolineae bacterium
AATTCATTCGCGGCCTATTCGCGGCCTGATGCGGCCTGGACCAACAAACCCGCGTCCAGTCGTTCGAGGGTTGGTATCAACGAGTACGACGGGCGGCACGACGCTGTTCTCTGGCTTCGGCAGAGGCCAACGTGACGTCAGCCTCGATCTCCTCGGACGAATAGGCAGCAGTCCTGGCCTGTACGCGGGCAAGCAGAGCCCTAAACTCAGCCTGCCAGCGGTCATCGGGCTCGTTCAGATACCGCTGCACCAGGTCGGCCACCACCTCTTCTGGCGTGCGCTCCGACCGCCGGCTTTTGCGTGCCAGCCGTTCGTACAGCCGGCCGGGTAGAGTGATTGTAGAATTCGCCATCGTTCCTTGCCACCCTCGTATTGAACGTCCGGATGCCCGAACTCGCTCGGGGTGCTCCCTATTGTACCCCCACCCGATGTGCTGTCAAACTGGAGACGTTTTTCGCGCCTTTCGCGATCCACATGTTGCCCCACCATCCAATTCATGCTACACTACCCGAGCCAAGAAAGGAGCCTCCCATGCCCTTCGACCTCACACGCTGGCAATCAGAAGTCCGCGCCTGGTGGGCCGAGCGAGCCTCCCGCCTGCGGGCCGCCCCGGTCGAATCCGCCTACGCCCTGCTGGCCGCTTCCGCCTGGCTGCCTCTCCTGGCCACCTACGCCCAGGACCCCGGCCCGGCCACGACCGCCCTGGTCACCATCACGGCCAGCATTGGCAGCAACCTGGTCGCTAACCTGGTGCAGCGCGCCCACGACCGTGCCCACGGTGGGGAACAGGTAGCCGCCCAGGCGCGCGAGAACGCCGGGACCCGCGCCGAACTGGACGCCGTCCTTCACGCCACCCAGGCGTTAGAGGCTGCCCAGGAGGCATTGGGTGAGCATTGGGACCACTTTGCCTGCCAACTGGCGCAGGAAGTGGCCGCCCTGCCTGGCCGCTCCAATCTGTCCGTCACGCTGGGCGATGGCACCGTGGTGGGCGGGAGCCTGGTGGCCGGAGATCTGACCATGACCGGCAGCACCTTCGCCGGCCGGGACCAGGTCACGATCCGGGGCGACGGCAACGTCGCCGGGGACGGCAGCGCCTCCACCGTCATCAAGACCGGCGACCACAGCCCGATCACCTTCGTGGAGGGCGCGCCAGGCCGGGACGAGGCCCACCAGCAGGAGCGTGCCCTGCACACCTACCTGGAGCGGCTGGCGGTCGAGTGCAACGTCCTGCACCTGCGCGGCATGGACCCCCGCGCCGCCGACGCCACCCGCCAGGAGACCATGTCGCTGGCCGCCGTCTACACCGCGCTGGACACGGGCCGTCACGTGGTTCTCAGCGACGAGGAACTGGCCGCCCTGAAGGAACAGGGGCGCCCGATGTCCAAGATCATCAGCGGAGGGCGGGGCGGTGAGCGCCTCCTGCGCCCGCTGCCGGCGCTCGAGGCCGCCTCCCGCTTCGACCGGCTGGTCCTTCTGGGTGACCCCGGTGCGGGCAAATCCACCTTCGTCAATCACCTGGCGCTGCGGCTGGCCCAGGCCGCCCAGCACCGCCTGTTCACGGCGGTGCCGGGGAATGGGACCGCCCAGCACCGCCTGGATGCCCAGCACCGCCTGGATGCCCAGCACCGCCTGTTCACGGCGGTGCTGGGAGCACTGCCCGGCTGGACGCGCGGCCCGCTCGTGCCGCTGCGCGTCATCCTGCGTGACCTGGCCGGCTCCGCCCGCCCGGGCGAGCGCGGTTCCGCCACGGCCCTGTGGCGCTTCGTCGAGCGCACGCTGGCCGAGGCCGACCTGGCCAGTGCGGCCCCGGCCCTGAAAGAGCGGCTGGACGGGCAGGCCATCCTGCTCCTCGACGGCCTGGACGAGGTGGACCCCGGCGCCCGTCCGTGGGTGCTGGAGGCGGTGGCCGATTTCGCCCTCACCCACGGCCGCACCCCCATCCTGGTCACCTGCCGCGTCTATGCCTACCAGGAGCCCCGGTGGCGGCTGGCCGGCTTCGAGGAGGCCACGCTGGCCCCCTTCGACGAGGAGAGGATGGACGGCTTCATCGGCGCCTGGTACGCTGAGGTGGCCCGCCTGGGACTGATGCCCGTCGCTGAGTCCGAGGAACGCGCCGCCCGGCTGCGCGAGGCGGTGCGCCGGCCCGACCTGCGCGCTCTCGCTCCCAATCCGCTGCTTCTCACCATGATGGCGCTTCTGCACTCCTCCTGGGGCCGGCTGCCCCAGGACCGCGTGCAACTCTACCACGAAATCGTCGAACTCCTCCTGGCCCGCTGGGAGGAATCGCGCTTGGGGCGGGAAGCGCTGGCGTGGGCAGGGCTTGCGCCCCGCAGCCTGCGCTTTGCCCTGGAGGAGGTGGCTTACGCCGCTCACGCGGGCCAGCCAGCGGGGGAGGGCACCGCCGACGTGGCCGAAGCGCTCCTGCGCGGTGTGCTGCAGGGCTACCTGGAGGGAGACTGGAACCGGGCCGGCGACGTGCTCCGCTACGTCCGTGAGCGGGCCGGCCTCTTGTTGGAGCGCAAGCCCGGCGTCTACGGCTTCCCCCACCGCACCCTCCAGGAGTACCTGGCCGGCTGCCACCTCTCCGTGCAGACCGACTTTCCTTCGCGCGCCGCCGATCTGCTGCGCGAGGACGAGACGCGCTGGCGGGAGCCGTTCCTGCTGGCGGTGGGCAAGACTGCCCGCGCAGAGAACCGCGTGGACCTGGCGCTGGCCGCGGTGGACAACCTGTGCCCCCATGACTGCGACCGCTCCCCGGCGGACGAGCGAGCCTGGCGCTGTGCGTGGCTGGCGGGCGAGGCGCTCTTGGAGGTGGGCGTAGATACGCTCACGCGGCGCGAGGCCTGGCGAGTGCGGCTGGAGCGGGTGGCCGGGTGGCTGGCCCGGTTACTGGAGGCGGGGGCGCTCGCGCCGGTGGAGCGGGCCGCCGCCGGGCGGGTGCTGGGCCAATTGGGCGACCCGCGCACCCTGGACGAGATGGTCTTCGTCCCCGGCGGGCCGTTCACCATGGGCAGCAGTAAGCGGGACAAGGAAGCCTTCGGCAACGAGCGGCCGCAGCGCACCGTCGAGGTGGCCGATTTCTGGATCGGCAGGTACCCCGTGACCAACGGGCAGTACCGCCTCTTCGCCGAGGCCGGTGGGTACGACGAGCGGCGCTATTGGACCGTGGCCGGCTGGGCCTGGAGGCAGAGCGAGCACAAACGATGGGGTCGAGAGCACGGTGACCGGCCGGAGTTGTGGGGTGACCCGGCCTGGAACCTGCCAAACCTGCCGGTGGTTGGAGTATGCTGGTTCGAGGCGCTGGCCTACACCCGCTGGCTGTCCGACGTCACCGGTTGTTCCTGCCGCCTGCCGGCGGAAGCAGAGTGGGAAAAGGCGGCCCGTGGCACCGATGGGCGCATCTACCCCTGGGGCAACGACGAGATCAGCCCGCAGCGGGCCAACTACGGCGAGACCGGCATCAGCAGCACCAGCCCGGTGGGTTGTTTCCCCTCCGGCGTCAGCCCATACGGCTGCCTCGACGTGGTGGGCAATGTGTGGGAGTGGTGCAGCAGTCTTTATCGGTCCTACCCTTATGATCCGGGCGACGGGCGGGAGGACCTGGAGACAGAGGGCGAGCCTGTGCTGCGGGGCGGCTCGTGGAACGTCAATCAGGACAACGCCCGCTGCGCCTGCCGCTTCAGGTTCGATGCCGCCTACTGGTACGGCGACGTGGGGTTTCGTTGCGCCAGGGGCTCTCCATAGGTTCTCTGTCCTCTGTCCTTCGCTGAATCCGCGCGGAGCGCGGTCGCGGGGTGTGAAAAATCGCACTTTCGCATAGTACTACGGCGGCAGTACTGGCTACCTCCTCAGCGCCCACCGCCACCTCGACTTCAAGGGCGTGCCCCAGGTCGAAAAGGTCTTCTGGTGTGGGGACGAGCGACTGGGCAGCCCCCTCTGCCCGGCGGTAGGTGTCACCTGGTTCGAGGCCGAAGCCCACTGCCGTCTGCCTCCTGATTCCTGCTTTCTGCTCGAACACGTTTCTAACGTGTTTCCGGTAGCAGGCCGCCAATTCATTCGCGGCCTGCCTTGGCTTGGCAGAATCGAACACCTGTGCTATCATGTCGCTACAAGCGAGGCTGTCCCGATACCTGTGGGGCGGACCGGAAAGCCCGCCCATAACATCAAAAAAAACAATTACCGGAACAAAACAATTAACGGAACCGGAACATTTCCCCAGGCCTCCTGACCCCGTGCTTTCTCCATTCTGAGATCTAGCATTCCCCCTTGCCGCGCCGCCGTAAACAGGCGGCGCTGGGTTGCATTACTTCCCCGGCACTGCTACCCAGCGCCGGCTCTTCCATGCCGGCGTTTCCCACTGCTGCCCAGCGCCGGCTCTTTCAGGCCGGCGCTTCCCCGCCCCTGCTGCCCAACGCCGGCTCTTTCAGGCCGGCGTTTCCCCGGCCCTATTCCCCGGCCCTGCTGCCCAGCCCCGGCTCTTCCAGGCCGGCGCGCCCCCAAGTTTGCATAGAACGGCGAGTCGAGTATACTAAAAACCAGTCCATTGCTAAGGAGGCCCCGTGATCCGTTCCCTATACCGCGCCCACGATGGGCGCATCCATACCGGCCTATCGCCAGACGGACTCACCACCGCGCTCCAGGACGCGGGCGGCCTGCTGTGGGTGGATTTCGTGGAAGAACCACCCCAGGTGTGCGAGCCGATCCTGCTCGAAACGTTTGGCTTCCACCACCTGGCCGTGGACGACGCGCTCGAAGAATCCCACGTCGCCAAGGTGGACGACTGGGGCCAGTACGTCTACCTGGTCCTGCACTCCGTCGCCTTCGACCCGCAGGCCGATGAACTGGTGACCACGCGGGAACTGGACGTCTTCCTGGGCCAGAACTACCTGGTCACGCACCAGATCCGCTCCATGCCGGCCGTGGACCGCGTGTGGGCCGCCTGTGGGCGCGACGAGCGCCACCTGCAGCGGGGGGCCGGGAACCTGTTGTACCAGTTGGCCGACGAGTTGGTCACCGACGCCATGCCGGTGGTCGAGCAGATTGACGACGCGATTGATCGGATCGAAGACGAGATTTTCGATACTCCTGGCCCATCTCTGGTGCAGCACATCTTCACCCTCAAGCGTGCGGTGCTTCATCTGCGCCGCATCCTGGCGCCGCAGCGGGAGGTGTTCAATAAACTGGCGCGTGGCGACTACGAGGTAGTGGACGCCGGGTGCCGCATGTTCTTCCGCGACGTGTATGACCACCTCGTCCGGCTGTTCGACATCACCGAAAGCCTGCGCGACCTGATCGGCGGCGCGCTCGATACCTACCTTTCGGTGGTGAACAACCGCATGAACGAGGTCATGAAGACGCTGACCGTCATCACCACGCTATTCATGCCCATCTCGTTCCTGGCCAGCTTCTTTGGCATGAACTTTTTCCAGCCCGCCATCCCGTTAACCGCCTGGACCGACCGCCCCGCCTTCATCGTGATGCTGGTGCTCACCGCCCTGGTGCCGTTCGGCATGCTCCTGTGGATGCGCCGGCGCGCCTGGATGTAATGGGTAAGATTGCGCCATGGGATTTCAGACGTTCATCGAGAACCTGACCAAAGAGCTGCTCAACTATCTGCCTCGCCTGGCATCCGCCGTACTAGTCCTGTTTCTCAGCTTTGCCCTTGCTGTCCTGGTCCGCAAGGTTGCGCGATGGCTCCTTCGCCGTGCCGATCCTGAGGTGCAGTCCTTCGCCAGCAAGGTGCCGTACATTGGCGTGCTGGTTGGGGGAGCGCTGTTGGCACTGAGTGTGTCGGGGCTACACGTCGCCGCTTTGGCAACCCTGATCGGGGCCATCGGGCTGGCTGTCAGCCTCTCGTTGCAGGACGTGGCCAGGAATTTCGTCGCCGGCCTGTACCTGCTCATGGAACGGCCTTTCAGGAGAGGCGACCGGATTGTCGTGCGGACGTTTATGGGTCGCGTTGAGGGGATTGATCTGCGCACGACAACTCTGCGCACCGACGACGGCCAGCAGGTGATCGTGCCGAACACAATCATCATGTCCGAGGTCGTCCTAAAACAGCTCGACGAGGAGCCGGGAACTTGACCTATTGGAGCCAACCCACAGATAGCCTGCTGGCATCTTTGCACAGCACACCTGGCGGCCTTGCTACAGACGAGGCCAGGCAGCGGCTGGAGCAGTTCGGACCCAACGCGCTGCGGGCCAGGGAGAAAGCGACCGCCCTGGGGCTCTTCCTCAACCAGTTCAAGAGCCCCATCATCCTCATCCTGCTCTTCGCCACCGGCGTGTCGGCGGTGGTCAAGGACTGGGTAGACGCGCTGATCATCCTCGCCATCGTCTTCGGCAGTGCCGCCTTGAGTTTCGTCCAGGAGTACAACGCCAACGCCGCCGCCGAAAAACTGCGCGCCCGCGTGACGCTCAAGGCTACTGCTCTACGCGATGGCCAGCCGCAGTCTGTCCTCGCTGAGGAGGTCGTGCCGGGCGACGTCGTGCTCCTTTCTGCCGGCAGCCTGGTGCCGGCCGACGGCGTCGTGCTGGAGGCCCGGGATTTCTTCGTCAACCAGGCCGTGTTGACGGGCGAAACCTTCCCGGTGGAGAAGGTGCCAGGGACGCTCGCGGCGCAGGCCAGCCTGGCGGAACGCACCAACTCTGTCTTCATGGGCACCAACGTGCGCAGCGGCAGCGCCCACGTGTTGATCGCGCAGACCGGTGCCGCCACCGCCTTCGGCCAGATTGCCGAGCGCCTGACCCTGCGCCCGCCCGAGACCGAATTCGAGCGTGGCATCCGTCGCTTCGGCTATCTGCTCACCGAGGTGATGCTGTTACTGGTGCTGATCGTCTTTGCCGTGAACGTCTTCTTCCGCCGGCCGGTCCTCGACTCGCTGCTCTTCTCCATCGCCCTGGCGGTGGGGCTGACGCCACAACTGTTGCCTGCCATCATCAGCATCAACCTGTCCAAAGGCTCACAGGCCATGGCCGCCGCCGGCGTCATCGTGCGCCGCCTGGAATCTATCGAGAACTTTGGCAGCATGGACGTGCTATGTACCGACAAGACGGGTACGCTGACCGAGGGAATCGTGCAACTGGACGGCGCGCTCGACGTGGCAGGGCAGCCGTCCGAGCAAGTCTTCCGCTTCGCCTACCTGAACGCCCACTTCCAGACCGGGTTGGTCAACCCGCTGGACGAGGCCATCCTCGCCTACGCCGATCAGGGCGACTTTTCCCCGCCCGCTGTGGCTGCCGCTGGCACGGGCGGGTCTCAGGCCCACCCCTACGTCAAGGTGGACGAGATCCCCTACGACTTCGTCCGCAAGCGGCTGACCGTCGTCGTGGGGCAAGATGGCATCTTGCCCTACATGATTACGAAGGGGGCGTTGGACCACGTGCTCCAGGTCTGCACGTTTGTCCAGGAGGATGGGGGCAGTGTGCCCTTGGACGATGGTCGCTTGGCCCACGTCCAGGAGCGCTACGCCGCGTGGAGCGGGCAGGGGTTTCGGGTCTTGGGCCTGGCCATTCGTACGGTCGAGCCTCAGGCTCGCCCCTACACCCGTGCCGACGAACACGACTTGACCTTCGCCGGCTTCCTGCTCTTCTTCGATCCACCCAAATCCGGTGTGCAGGAGACGATCGCCGACCTGGCCGAACTGGGCGTGCGGCTCAAAATCATCACCGGCGACAACCGGCTGGTGGCCCTGCACACCGCGCAAGCCGTCGGGCTGCCAGTCGCCGGGGTGTTGACCGGCCATGACCTGGATGACCTGGGCGACGAGGCGCTGTGGCAGGCTGCCGAGCAGGCCAACCT
Organism: Anaerolineae bacterium; assembly: GCA_035529535.1. Taxonomy (GTDB): domain Bacteria; phylum Chloroflexota; class Anaerolineae; order B4-G1; family B4-G1; genus DATKWP01. The sequence continues at coordinate 7,802 of DATKWP010000246.1, forward strand.
GTTCGTCGAGGTGGACCCCAACCAGAAGGAACGCCTCATCCTGGCCTCGCAGAAAATGGGCCACGTGGTCGGCTACATGGGGGACGGCATCAACGATGCGCCTGCCCTCCATGCGGCCGACGTGGGCATCTCGGTGGACAAGGCGGTGGACGTGGCCAAAGAGGCGGCCGACCTCGTGCTGCTGGAGCGAGACCTGGCAGTGCTGCATCAGGGCATCGTCCTGGGACGCACTACCTTTGCCAACACCCTCAAGTACGTATTTATCACCACCAGTGCCAATTTCGGCAACATGTTCAGCATGGCCGGGGCCTCCCTGTTTCTGCCCTTCCTGCCCATGCTGCCCATGCAGATCCTGCTCATCAACTTCCTGACGGACTTTCCCGCCATGGCCATCGCCGGTGATCGGGTGGATCGCGAGTGGGTCGAGCGGCCCCGGCGTTGGGACGTCCGCTTCATCCGTAACTTTATGGTCACGTTCGGCCTGGTGAGTTCCGTCTTCGACTACCTCACGTTTGGCACGCTCCTGCTCGTCGTCCGCGCCACGACCGGCCAGTTCAGAACGGCCTGGTTTCTGGAGTCCGTGCTGACGGAATTGCTGATTCTGTTGGTGGTTCGCACCCAAAAGCCCTTCTTCAAGAGCAGACCTGGTAGATTGATGCTGATCGGCGTCTTGCTCGTGGCCGGGGTCACGCTTGTGCTTCCTTACTCCCCGTTGAGCGGAATCCTGGGGTTCACTCCGTTGCCTGTCTCGCTGCTCTTGATCCTGGCATCCATTATGGTGCTGTACGTCGCCACGTCTGAGATAGCCAAGCAGATTTTCTACCGGCGGGTACGATTCTGATGTTGAGGATTTGGGAGGGAGTATGAAACGTATCGCGGTATTGACCAGTGGGGGGGACGCCCCCGGCATGAACGCGGCCATCCGGGCCGTCGTGCGCACCGGCATCGCCAAAGGCTGGGAGGTCTTTGGTGTCGAGCATGGCTACGTCGGCCTCATCAGCGGCCACATCGAGCCGCTGGGGGCGCGCGACGTGGGCGGCATCATCCAGCACGGAGGTACGATCCTGGGCAGTGCGCGCTGCCCCGAGTTCAAGACCTCCGACGGGCGCTTGACGGCGCTGCGCATGCTCAACCAGCATGATATCGAGGCCCTGGTCGTCATCGGCGGCAATGGTTCCCAGGCCGGGGCCTGCGAGTTGTCCAGGATGGGTTTCCCGGTGGTTGGCGTAGCCTCGACCATTGACAACGACCTGGTGGGGTCCGAGGTCACTATCGGCGTGGACACCGCGCTCAACATCGCATTGGAGGCCATAGACCGGCTCAAGGTCACCGCCTCGTCCCACCAGCGGGCCTTTCTCATCGAGGTCATGGGTCGCGAATGTGGCTACCTGGCCCTGGTCGCCGGCATCACCGGCGGCGCCGAGGCCGTCGTCATCCCCGAGGTGGAGACGGACCCCGAAGTTGTGGCCACCGAACTGCGTACTGCCTACGAGCGGGGCAAGCCCCACGCGCTGGTGGTGGTCGCCGAGGGGGCCAGGTACAATGCCGACGGGCTGCTCCGCTATTTCGAGGAACACCGCGAGCAGTTGGGCTTCGAGTTGCGCGCCACCATCCTGGGCCACGTCCAGCGGGGCGGTGCGCCGGGCGCTTTCGACCGGCTGCTGGCCACCCGCCTGGGCGCGGCCGCCGTCGAGAGCCT
>DATKWP010000247.1:0-2047 GCA_035529535.1 Anaerolineae bacterium
GAGTTTCACCAGGCCGGTTCCGGCCACCACCACGTACCAGGTGAGATAGAGCCCGTCCGTGAGCAGGATGAGATTGCGAAAGGCGGACCGCACCAGGTCTTTCGTCTCAGTGGCGAGATCGGCGCCGGCGTCCGGCGACGAAGGGTGTGCAGCATTCATCGGAACCTCCACTTTGTACGCAGGCGGCCGGCAGGCCCAGGGCAAGCCCCCCACGCCAGTGGGGGGTCTGTGACCGCTGGCCCACGCAGCGTCGCCGGTATCGTACCACACATAGCTGCAGACTGCAACGGGGGCAGACCTTCCCGAAAGCTCGCCAGCGCTCCGCGAATGCGAAGAGGCTACCCGAAAGTAATGCATGCTGTGCTGAGTGGCACCACGGAAGCTTTCGGGAAGGTGATTCCACGCAGCGTCGCCGATATCGTACCACACATAGCTGCAGACTGCAATGGGGGCAGACCTTCCCGAAAGCTCGCCAGCGCTCCGCGAATGCGAAGAGGCTACCCCAAAGTAATGCATGCTGTGCTGAGTGGCACCACGGAAGCTTTCGGGAAGGTGATTGCGCTCGAACCCGTGATGGGGTAAAATGGGGGCGGAGGATGCCAATGAAGGATTACGTTCTCGCCCACGATCTGGGCACCACCGGCAACAAGGCGACGCTGTACGACCGCGAGGGGGCGCTGGTGGGCAGCGCCTTTTATCCCTACGACACCGAATATGCCCACACCAATTGGGCCGAGCAAGACCCCGAGGATTGGTGGCAGGCCGTGTGTGGTTCGACGCGAAGCCTGCTCCAACAGACCCGGGTACGCGCCGACGCCGTCGCCTGCATCGTCTTCAGCGGCCAGATGATGGGCTGCGTGCCGCTGGACCGGGAGGCCAGGCCGCTGCGCAACGCCATCATCTGGGCCGACCAGCGCGCCGTGGAGCAGGAACGATGGGTGGGTGAACGGATCGCTCCGGCGGACGTCTACCGGATTACCGGCCATCGCCTCAGCGCCTCCTATTCGCTGTCCAAGATCCTGTGGCTGCGCGACCACCAACCCGATGTCTACCGATCCGCCTTCAAGTTCGTCCACGCCAAGGATTGCCTGGTGGCCCGGCTGACCGGGGCCTTCGTCACCGATCCTTCCGACGCCTCGGGGATGAACCTGTACGACCTGGAACAAGGGACCTGGTCTGAACGCATCCTGGAGGCGGTCGAACTGGACCCGGCTCGCCTGCCCGCCCTGCGCCGGTCCATTGACGTGGTGGGTAGCGTGCTGCCCACCGTGGCCGAAGAGGTGGGAGTGGCCGCGGGGACGCCGGTGGTAATCGGGGGGGGCGATGGCCCGTGCGCGGCCGCTGGCGCCGGAGTGGTGAGCGAAGGGAGCGCCTATAACTACATCGGTTCCTCCTCCTGGATCGCGCTGGCAAGCAAAAAGCCGCTCTACGATCCCGGCCGCCAGAACTTTACCTTCGGGCACGTGGTGCCCGGCATGTTCACACCCACCGGCACCATGCAGGCGGCGGGCGCTTCCTACCAGTGGACGCGGGACCGCCTATGCCCCATCGAGGTGCAGACGGCCGAGGCGCTGGGGATCAGCCCCTACGAACTGATGAACGTCGAGGCCGAGCACTCGCCGGTGGGCGCCAACGGGTTGATCTTTTTGCCGTACCTGCTGGGCGAGCGCAGCCCGCGCTGGAACCCGCGGGCGCGCGGTGCGTTTATCGGTTTGACCATCCGCCACACGCGGGCGGACGTGCTTCGCGCCGTGTTAGAAGGGGTCACCATGAATCTGCGCGTGATCCTGGAGACCTTCCGCTCGCAGGGTGCTCACATTGAAGCCATGCGCGTGATCGGAGGGGGTGCGCGTGGCCGGTTCTGGAACCGCTTAATGGCCAGCATATACGGGATGCCGGTGCACCGGCTGGCCATCCTCGAAGAGGCGACCTCGATGGGGGCCGCGCTGACCGGCGGCGTCGGCGTCGGGCTGTATGCGGGCTTTTCGATGATCGAGACGATGAACCGGACAGTCGAGACGATCGCGCCCGATCCGGCCGCCCAGGC
>DATKWP010000248.1:0-2604 GCA_035529535.1 Anaerolineae bacterium
CGAGCGCATCGGCACCGACGGTGACGTGCAAAAAGCCCGCCGGCTGTATGCGGAACTGGACGGTAAGGTGGATGCGCTGGGCGTGGGCGGCGTTGACCTGTACCTGCGCCTGGGCGAGCGCGAGTACCCGCTGCGCGCCGCGCTGAAACTGGTGCAGGACGTCCATCGGACGCCCGTGGTGGATGGCCGCGGGCTGAAACACACGCTGGAGCGGCGCGTGTTCGAGTTGGCAGCGCCCGCGCTGGGTGGCATTCCTCACTTCCATCACGCCTTCGTGCCGGTGGCCGTGGACCGGCCGGGCCTGGCCCAGGCGGTATCGGACGTGGCCGACGAGGTGATCTTTGGCGACCTGATGGTGGCGCTCGGCGTCCCGATAGACATCCGGGGCATGCGCAATTACCGGCGGGTGGCGCGCATGATGCTGCCCATCGTCAGTTACTTTCCCATGAGCATGATCTTTTATGGAAGTGGTGGAGCAGAATCCAAACCCAAGTACCAGCGTTACTGGCGCTGGGCCGATCTGCTCGCCGGTGACTTTCTGTTCATGCGCAAATATCTGATCGAGGATCTCGCCGGCAAGACGGTCGTCACGAACACCACTACCGCCGAGAACCTCGAGTTCTTGCGGACGCGGGGCGTGCGCACGGTGATCACGACCACGCCCCGCTACGAAGGCCGCTCCTTCGGCACGAATATGATGGAAGCGGCACTAACCGCCTACGCCGGCCTGGGTCGTCCTCTCACAGACGCAGAGTTGAACGGCTTGATTGACGAACTCGACCTCCGGCCCAGCGTGCAGCGACTGAACGAGTAGAACCAGCCTTGGCCCACCTGGACGCCTACAATCGCCCGATCAGCTACCTGCGCATCTCCGTCACCGACCGGTGCAACCTGCGCTGCGTCTACTGCATGCCGCCGGAAGGAGTCCCCTGGCGCCCACACGGTGAGATATTGCGCTACGAGGAGATCGAGATCATCGCGCGGGCGGCAGCCGAACTGGGCATCAGCAAGGTGCGCTTGACCGGCGGGGAGCCGCTGGTTCGGCCGGGCTTCGTGGACCTGGTGCGCTTGCTTTCCCGCATTCCGAGCATTGACGACCTGGCCATGACGACCAACGGCGTGCTCCTGGCCCGTTACGCCACCTCCCTGGCCGAGGCGGGCCTGCGACGGGTCAACATCAGCCTGGACACCCTGCGCCCGGAGCGCTTTGCGCGCATCACGCGCGGGGGCCGGCTGGAGGATGTCCTGGCCGGGATCGAAGCGGCCCGGCAGGCGGGGCTGGAGCCGATCAAGGTCAACACCGTCGTGATCCGGGGCATGAACGACGACGAGGTGGTAGACCTGGCCCGCACGACGATGGAGGCGGGCTGGAACGTCCGCTTCATCGAACTGATGCCGGTGGGGAACGGAGCGCTGGCCGACGGCGGGTGGCAGGAGCGAGTCGTGACAGCGCAGCAGATTTACCAGAAGATCGAAGCCGCGCTGGGAACGCTGGAGCCAGCGAAGGTGAGCGCGGGCGGCGGGCCAGCCCGCTACTACCGGTTGCCGGGCGCGCGGGGCACGCTCGGCTTCATCACTCCCATCAGCGAGCACTTTTGCTATCGCTGCAACCGGCTGCGCCTGACGGCCGATGGCCACCTGCGCCCCTGCCTTCTCTCCGACCAGGAACACGACCTGCGCACCCCCTTGCGCCAGGGTGCGGGGGTCGAACAGGTCAAGGGGCTGATCCTGCGGGCCATCGAGAGTAAGCCCCTGGAGCACCACCTGGATGAATGCCTGCTGCCGGAGAGCCGGGCGATGTCGGAGATTGGGGGATAGGGAGTGGGGAGCAGGGAGTGGTGATCAGGGATATGGGTGTAAGGGAGGCCACAGAACGCTGAACGCTCCAGCGATTTGCCAAGAAACACGAATGGTAGTACAATTAGCATTACAGGTTGCAAGCGCTCGTCCCCAAGGAGGTCACCAGTGGTCTCGATTTTAAGAGAAGAAGCCGAGTACATCGAGGTAACTGTTGAACCGATTCCCCCCGATACGCTTTCTTCAGCCAAGGCCGACATCTTGCCTGTTATCGAGGCGGCGTTGCGCGAGGCCGGGCAGGAACAGTTGCTTGCCGAAGGGCAAATGCAGGTCGAGGTGGAACAGACCTTTCCCACCGACGAGATCATCATCGTAGGATTCACTCTCCTGTCCAGCATTGCACTGGAGACATTCAAAGCCATCGTATTGCCTGCGCTGAAGAAACGCTTCAAAGCCTGGCAGAAGCGACGACAAGCAAGCAAGCGCAAGAAGTAACAGAGGACATACGAAATGGGCCTCCCCGACGGCGTTGCTGTCAAACTGGATGCCTACACACTGTTCTGTCGCCAGTTGCTGACGCATCTGCCGGCACTCAGGGTCGCTGCAGGCGTCGACCAGCCTCCGACGTGCGATGAATGCTGCCGATACCTCGACGAAGAACTGCAACAGTTCTTCCGGAAAGCAGCTCCACGTGACCTGCAGCATGCGGTCGAACAGCTTGGCAAAGCGCTACTCAGTCACGTGGGATATTTCCAGGACCGGAACCCTCAGGCAGCAGCCGTATTCCACCAGGTGGTCGAGGCAGCC